>NZ_DATMGA010000022.1:0-10585 GCF_035555955.1 Eoetvoesiella sp.
AAACCGACGCCGAGCAAATGCGCCAATGGCTCAAGCCCTTGCTGCAAGGCGGAGATATCGGCCTGGTCTCCGAGGCGGGCTGCCCCGCGGTGGCCGATCCGGGCGCCAAGGTGGTGGCAGCGGCCCACGCCATGGGCATCCAGGTACTGCCCTGGGTGGGCCCCTCGTCCATACTGCTAAGCCTCATGGGCAGCGGCCTGGACGGCCAGCGCTTCGCCTTCCACGGCTATGCGCCGGTCGACCCGGGCGAGCGCGCCAAACAGCTCAGAGCCTGGGAAAGCGAATCGCACAAACACCGCCAGACGCAGATCCTCATCGAAACCCCCTACCGCAACGGCGCCATGTTCGACACCCTGAAGCAGGCCCTGAAAGGCACGACCCGGCTCTGCGTGGCCCGGGCGCTCACCACCAGCGAGCAGTGGATACAGACGCGCACGATTGCACAATGGAAGTCGCAGCCCGCGCCCGACCTCAACAAAAAGCCCACCATCTTCCTGTTCCTGGCATGAACACCCTTGCCTTCGGCGGAAGCATCGCGGCTACCGGCTTCTTCCCGAGCCGGAATCGCGGCGATCGCGGGGCGCTGTCGCGCTGGCTGCGCTGCGCGACGGCCATGCTGATGCTGGCCCTGCTGGGAGCCTGCGGCACATATCCGTCTCCCGCAGGCCTGGCCATCGACCGCAGCATCCAGGCCAAAAGCCAGAACAGCCGGGTCGAATTCGTGGTGCTGCACTATACGTCGAGCAACAATGGGGTGGCGCTGAAAACCCTGTCGCAAGGCAATGTCAGCAGCCACTACTTGATTACGGACGATCCGACGCCGCACGTGTATCAATTGGTGGACGAAAACCGGCGGGCGTGGCACGCGGGCGTCAGTCAATGGTACGGGTCATGCAACCTGAATTCGGCTTCCATTGGAATCGAAATCGTCAACGAAGGTGGCTCAGGACAAGTGTGGGCGCCCTACTCCGAGGCGCAGATTGCCGTGTTGAAGGTTCTGCTGCGCGACATCGTGCAACGGCACCAGATCAAGGCGGCGAATATCGTGGGCCATAGCGATATTGCACCACAGCGCAAAGTGGATCCGGGGCCTCTTTTTCCCTGGAAGGAGCTGGCGCGGGCGGGGCTTGGGCGGTGGTACGACGAAGAGCAGGTGGCAGGCAACGTCCGGGCACTGGAACGCTCGGGCCTGCCAACTGTGCGCTGGTTCCAGCAGGAACTGTCCCGGGTGGGTTACGCGGCGCCGGCCACAGGAGTGCTGGACAAGGCTACCAAAAACGTGATCCGGGCTTTTCAGATGCACTACCGGCCGAGCCGCTACGACGGACGGCCGGATATTGAAACGGCGGCAATTCTTCAGACGCTGCAGTGATATGTGAGGTTTCGCCGCTAACCACCACCGCGAGGACGGCGTTGACGGCCAGCAGGGGGCTACCAAGCATCAAGCCTTCGATAGCCAGCGATTCCGAACATAAAGGATCACCCTTGCCAACAGCAGCACGGCTACCACCGCCCCATAGACATAGGGCTCGAAAAAATTATTCTTGCCGGTGCGAATGAGCCAGAAGTGCCAGACGGACAGGATGGCGGCTGGGTACACAAGGCGATGCAGGGCTTGCCATTGGCGGCCCAGGCGACGGACCCAGCCGCGGGTCGAGGTGCCGGCCAGCGCCAGCAGGGCCAGGGCCGCGATGGCGCCGATGGCGATGAAGGGGCGCTGGAGAATATCGGCCCACATCGAACCCAGCGACCAGCCGCGCTCCCAATAGGCCCACGCCCAGACGTGCAGTACGGTATAGAAGAACGCAAACAGGCCGAGCATGCGGCGGCAGCGCACGAGGGCCGGCAGGTCCAGCAGACGGCGCAATGGGGTGATGGCCAGGGTCAGGCATAGGGCGGCCAGGGCCCAGATGCCCGACGACCGGATGAGGAACTCCTGGGGATTGGCGGTGAGGCCGCCATCAAGGCCCAGCCAGACCCAGCGGGCCACGGGGTACAGGCACAGGACAAAAAGCCAGGGCTTGAGCCGCATCAGTAATAGCGCCGCAGATCCATGCCGCTGTACAGCGAAGCGACCTGGTCGGCATAGCCGTTGAACATCAGGGTCTTGACCCTGGGAGCGAAAAGGCCGTCGCCGATGCGCCTTTCGGTGGCCTGGCTCCAGCGGGGATGAGGCACGTCGGGATTGACGTTGGCATAGAAGCCGTATTCGCCGGGAGCGATCTTTACCCAGCTGGTCAGAGGCATTTTTTCGGTCAATCGGATCTTGACCAGGGACTTGCCCGATTTGAAGCCGTACTTCCAGGGAATGGAAACGCGCACGGGCGCGCCGTTGGGATTGGGCAGGCGCTTGCCGTACACGCCGAACACCAGCAAGGTGAGCGGATGCATGGCTTCGTCGATGCGCAGGCCTTCGATATAAGGCCAGTCGATGATGCGCTCGTCGAGCCCGGGCATGTTGCCGGGCTGCACGGCGGTCACGAACTCGACGTATTTGGCCCTGCTGGTCGGCTCCGCCTGCTTGAGCAAGGTCGACAGCGAATACCCTTCCCAGGGAATGACCATGGACCAGGCCTCGACGCAGCGCATGCGGTAAACACGCTCTTCAAGGGGAGCCAGCCGAAGCAGGTCGTCGATATCGAAACGGCGGGGCTTGGCCACCTCGCCCTCCACGCTGACCGACCAGGGTTGCGTCTGCATTTTTCCGGCATGATCGTAAGGGTCGCGCTTGCCGGTGCCGAATTCGTAGAAGTTGTTGTAGGACGAAACGTCTTTTTCAGGAGTGGGCTTGTCGTTGACGGTATAGCGGGGATTGGGCCGGCCGGCATAGGGGTTGCCCGGCGCGCTGCCGACGGGACTGTCCGCGCCCAAGGCCGCCGAAGGCAGCAAACCGCCGGCGCCCAGCGCCAGCGCCCCCAGGCCGGCTTGCCTGAGCCACTCGCGGCGCGATACCCAGATGTGCTCGGGTGTAATCTGCGATGCATCGATGCGGGGAATGTGAATTCGGGACATGGCTTTCCTCGGGCATTCGCCAATTGGCTCGATAAAAATCCAGGAGCGTGGACGGCAGAAACAGTCCGGGCTCCTAGGCCGGCGCATTCACGCGCTGGGCCAGCCAGCCGCGCATCTCGTCCACCGAATCCAGCATGACCGTGGGGCGGGATTCGGCCAGCGTGGGCTTGTCGTGGGCGCCGTATGAAACCGCCAGGCTGTCGATGCCGGCATTGTGCGCCATCTGCACGTCGTGGGTGGTGTCGCCCACCATCACCACCTGTTCGGGATCCAGGCCGAGAACCTGCATGATGTCCAGCAGCATGCCGGGATGCGGTTTGCCGAAGGACTCGTCGGCGCAGCGCGTAATGTCGAAGTGCTGCTGCCATTGCTGGGCCGCCAGCATGCGGTCCAGGCCGACCCGGCTTTTGCCGGTGGCCACCCCCAGCAGCACGTTCTGCTGCTTCAAACCCAGCAGCAGTTCAGGAACCCCGTGAAAAACCCTGAGTTGGGTATCTCGCTGGTGGAAATGAGCGCGATAGCGATCCAGGAACAGGGGAAACTGCTCGGCCGTCAGATCGGGCACCACGCGGTACAAGGCGCTGTCCAGCGACAGGCCGATGACCCATCGGGCTTCCTGGTCGGTGGGCACGGGCAGATCCAGGTCGCGGCAGGCTCCCTGGATCGAGGACACGATGGAATGGGTCGAGTCCATGAGCGTTCCGTCCCAGTCGAAAACGACGGCGCTATAGCGTTTCAAGGGTTTTTCTCCAGTGATTCAAGCAGTTGCTCGCAGGCCGGGGGCAGCGGCGCATGCAGATCCAGCAATTCCCCCGTCAGGGGATGGGGTATTTCCAGGTGGGCGGCATGCAGAAACATGCGGTTGAAGCCCTGTTTGGCGAACTGGGCCCGGACTTCGTCCCGGCCGTATTTTTCGTCGCCGACGATGGGATAGCCGCTGGCGGCCAGGTGCACGCGGATCTGGTGCGTGCGGCCCGTGCGCAGCTCGGCTTCCAGCAACGTGTAGCGGCCATAGCGTTTTTTCAGGCTGATGATGGTATGGGCGGCCTTGCCGGCCGGATCCACCTTGACCCGCCGCTCGCCGGCGGCGGTCAGCCACTTGAGCAGGGGCTGGCGCAGATGCTGCCTGTCGTTGACCCAGTCGCCCACCACCAGCGCCAGGTAGCGCTTGCGGCCCCGGCTTTCGCGCAGCATGTCGTGCAGCGCGACCAAGGCCGAGCGCTTTTTGGCGACCATGAGCAGGCCGGAGGTTTCCCGATCAAGCCGATGCGCCAGTTCCAGCATGGGGGCTTCAGGCCGCGAGGCGCGCAATTGTTCGATGACCCCGAACGAGACGCCGCTGCCGCCATGCACCGCCGTGCCCGCCGGCTTGTCGATGACCAGCAGCGCGTCGTCTTCGTACACCACGGGAAAAACGGCTGGCGGAACCGGTCGCGATTCGTTCGGGGCGGGCAGGCGCAATGGCGGCACCCGCACGGTATCGCCCTGGAGCAAGCGATAGTCGGCGGCTATCCGCCCCTTGTTGACCCGCACCTCGCCGTTGCGTATGGCTTTGTAGAGATGGCTTTTCGGCACGCCCTTGCAGTGCCGGATGAGGAAATTATCGAGCCGCTGCCCTGCCGATTCGGCATCGATTTGCAGCAACCGTACTGACGGAAGGGATATTGGAACGGGTACGGGTTTGCGCATATGAAAAAGCAGCATATAATCACGTCAGCCTATGGAAGCTGAAACCTACCTGACGTAGAGATGCAATGGATGCGTCTCCGTCGGGCACATGTGCATATTGTACCGCTCGCGTTTCAGTTTCCGGGCCATTAGGTCGCCGGGGCAATACCGGCCTTCGCAACAGTGGTGTGG
Organism: Eoetvoesiella sp.; assembly: GCF_035555955.1. Classification (NCBI taxonomy): domain Bacteria; kingdom Pseudomonadati; phylum Pseudomonadota; class Betaproteobacteria; order Burkholderiales; family Alcaligenaceae; genus Eoetvoesiella; species Eoetvoesiella sp. The sequence goes on from NZ_DATMGA010000022.1 coordinate 4,873, forward strand.
CATCGTGCCCGCTGTGCGGGTCTGTTGCCAACCGCGTGCGACGCTAAATGCTCTTGCAAGATAAAGTCATAGTTTAATGCACCAGCCGCGCTACCCAAACCGCGTCTGCCGTTCCCAGCAAATTTTTTCGTCAACAACCACTATCGTGCTTCTGACCTTCCTGCTGACTGAACCGCGTGCCCAATGGCACGCTGTGCCCGCCTGACACTTCAGGGCGGGTGCAGCCTGACGTCGTCAGCCCATCCGTCCTTTCCTGCAAGCCCTAGCGTTACACACCGAGTGGCCCGAGGTCGTGCGCCGATAAACGGCGCGCCACACAACGGAGAATCTCACTCATGAAACGCATGTTGTTTAATGCAACGCACCAAGAAGAACTACGCGTTGCCATTGTCGACGGTCAAAAACTCATCGACCTCGACATCGAAACCGCCGGCCGCGAACAGCGCAAAGGCAATATCTACAAGGGCGTCATCACCCGCATCGAGCCAGGCCTGGAAGCCTGCTTCGTCAGCTATGGCGAAGAACGGCACGGTTTCCTGCCCTTCAAGGAAATCGCCCGCTCCTACTTCAAGGAGGGCGTCGATGTACGCACTGCGCGTATCCAGGACGCCCTGACCGAAGGCCAGGAACTCATCGTCCAGGTCGAAAAGGAAGAGCGCGGCAACAAGGGTGCGGCCCTGACCACCTTCATCTCGCTGGCCGGGCGCTACCTGGTCCTCATGCCCAACAACCCCCGCGGGGGCGGCGTCTCGCGCCGGGTCGAAGGCGAAGACCGCCAGGAACTGCGCGAAACCATGGAGCAGCTGAACACCCCCGCCGGCATGAGCATCATCGCCCGCACGGCCGGCATCGGCCGCAGCGTGGAAGAACTGCAGTGGGACTTGTCCTACCTGATGCAGCTCTGGACGGCCATCGACGCCGCCGCCCGCGACAACGCCGCGCCGGTGCTCATCTACCTGGAATCCAGCCTGGTCATCCGCGCCATCCGCGACTACTATTCGCCCGAGATCGGCGAGATCCTCATCGACACCGACGAGATCGCCGAGCAGGCCACCGCCTTCATGAGCGTGGTCATGCCGGACAACGTCCAGTGCGTCAAGGTCTACCGCGACGACGTCCCCCTGTTCTCGCGCTTCCAGATCGAACACCAGATCGAAACCGCCTATTCCCGCACCGTGCAGCTGCCTTCGGGCGGCTCGGTGGTCATCGACCACACCGAGGCCCTGGTGGCCGTGGACGTCAACTCGGCCCGCTCGACGCGGGGCGCCGACATCGAGGAAACCGCCCTTCGCACCAATCTCGAAGCGGCCGACGAAGTGGCCCGCCAGTTGCGCCTGCGCGACCTGGGCGGCCTGATCGTCATCGACTTCATCGACATGGAGGACAACAAGAACCAGCGCGCCGTCGAAACGCGCCTGCGCGATGCCCTGCATTTCGACCGCGCCCGCGTGCAAATGGGCAAGATTTCGCGCTTCGGCCTCATGGAGCTGTCGCGCCAACGCCTGCGCCCGGCCCTGAACGAAGGCTCGCACATCACCTGCCCGCGCTGCAACGGCACCGGCGTCATCCGCGATGCCGAATCCAGCGCTCTGCACGTCCTGCGCCTGCTGCAGGAAGAAGCCATGAAGGAAAACACGGCCGCCCTGCACGCCCAGGTGCCGGTCGACGTCGCCACCTTCCTGCTCAATGAAAAACGCAACGACATCACCAAGATCGAGTCGCGCCTGAAGGTCAACCTGGTCCTGATCCCCAACAAGAACCTGGAAACGCCGCACCACCACATCGAGCGGCTGCGCCACGACGATCCCCGCCTGGAAGAAAGCAAGACCAGCTTCGACCTAGTGCAAAGCCCCAAAGCCGAGACGACCTGGACGCCGAACAAGGACCACGAGGCCAAGACCCGTCCCGACGCCCTGGTCAAAGGCATTACGCCCTCCCAGCCCGCTCCTGCGTCCTCGCATGCCGCGCCAGCCCCGGCCGCCACGCCGGCCGCGACCGGCCCGGGCCTGTTCCAGCGCATCGTCAGCTGGTTCACGGGCGCCGGCGCCAGCACCGAAGCCAAGCCCGCCGAAGCCACTTCGGCCAATGCCGAAAAGCCCCAGCAGCAAGCCGGCCGCAACCGCAACGGCCGCAACAATGGCGACAAGCGCGAACGCGGCAGCCAGCAAGGCGAACGCAATCGCCGCCGCCGCAGCGATCACCGCGATGCTGCGGCCGAGTCGGCCAGCGATGAAACTCGTCCAAGCCAGTCGGGCCGCGGCCAACGGCGCAACCAGGCCGAACAAGCCGCGCCGGCCAACACCAGCGCCGATCTGCCTACGGCGGAACGTGCTGACTCCTCCGAATCCGGCAACGGCGCCAGCCGCGGCGGCCGCAATCGCCGCGGCCGCGGCCGTGGTCGCCGTGACGAACAAGTCGTAGCCGCAGACGAAAGCACGCTGGAAAACACCACACAAGAGGTCGTTGCACCCGTGGAGGCCGCCAGCCCCGAGACCGCCGTCGAAGGCGAAACCGTGTCCGAGAACGGCGAACAGCTCGATCCGGAACGCAAGCGCCGCCGCCGTCGCAGCCGCCGCGGCCGCCGCAGCGGCGATGCCGACCACTCGCAAGAGGTATCGGCCGACAATGACGACAACACGGAACAGCCCGGCTACGTCGCCCACGAGACTCCGGTATTCAGCGCCGACGCGCTGCCCGCCGCCGCCACGGTCATGGGTGACTCGACCACCAGCCCGGCCGCATCCGGCGAGCCCGCCGAAATCTCCGCCGCGCAGCTGAGCCCAAGCGAAGCCAGCGCCCCCGAGCAGGCCGAAGCCTCCGAAGCCGCGCAAGCAGCCTCCGTCGAAACCGACACGCCAGCCCAAACGCCGGCTGCGTTGGAAACCTCGGCGCCCCAGGCCGAACCGGCAGCCTTGGAAGCCTCATCGACCCAAGAAGCCGCCCCTGTCGCCGCCCACGCGGACGACGCAGCGCCGGCTGCGGAAGATGCCGCGCAGCTCCCCGCCGATACCGCTTCGGCTCAAGAGGCCCAAGTGGCCCAAGACCAGGCTCCGATTGCGGACGCTTCCGCCGCAACGGCCTCAGCGCCTGCCAAGCCCACGCTGCAGGAAGTCGTCAACGCATCGGGACTGCAACTCATCGAAACCCGCACGGACGCGGCTGTTGCGGCCCCTGCAACGCCTCCCGTTCGCCTTGGGCGCAGCCGCAAGCCGGTCGCCCATATTGCGGCCGAACCCTTGCAACAAGTGGAAACCGAGAGCAGCAAGCCTGCTGCCTGATGATCCCCTCCGGCGGCGTTAAAAAGCCGCCGGACGCCGGCTCATGAAAAACGCCCGGGAAGCTGGACTCTTATCCAGCTTCCCGGGCGTTTTTCATGGAGGGGAATTGCGGCGGCCTTACCCGGCCTTGGCTACGGCATCGGCCGACTGGTGTGTGAACAAAGCCAGGAGATGCGCAAGCTCGGTGCGCATCTGGCGGCGGTCGACCACCATGTCGATGGCGCCTTTTTCCAGCAGGAATTCCGCGCGCTGAAAACCTTCGGGCAGTTTTTCGCGCACGGTCTGCTCGATGACCCGCGGTCCGGCAAACCCGATAAGCGCCTTGGGCTCGGCCATGACTACATCGCCCATGAACGCGAAACTGGCCGAGACCCCGCCCATGGTGGGATCGGTCAGGACGCTGATGAAAGGCAGCCCGGCTGCGGACAGCCGCGTCAGCATGGCATTGGTCTTGGCCATCTGCATCAGGGACAGCAGGCTTTCCTGCATGCGCGCGCCGCCCGAAGCCGATACGCAGATGAAAGGCGTGCGGTTCTTGATGGCCTCCTGGACGCCGCGGGCGAAGCGCTCGCCCACCACCGACCCCATCGAGCCACCCATGAACCCGAACTCGAAGCAGGCCAGAACCACCGGCACCGACAGGATGCTGCCGCTCATGACCACCATGGCGTCGGTTTCGTCGGTCTGCTTCGTGGCCTCGGCGATGCGCTCCGGATAGCGGCGCGAATCCTTGAACTTGAGTGGATCCATCGGGCGCGTGTTCTGTCCGATTTCGACCCGCCCTTCCGCATCCAGCAAGGCGTCGATGCGGGCCCGGGAGCCAAGCCGCATGTGGTGGCCGCAATTGGGGCAGACATTCAGCGTCGCCGCCAGATCGTCCTTGTACAGCACAGTCTCGCACCCGGGGCACTTTACCCACAAGCCTTCCGGGACGCGGCGCGCGCTGGCATCGTTGCTGCGATTGATGCGCGGAGGCAGAATTTTATCGATCCAACTCATGTGGCCTGTTCCTAATGATAGATTTTGGTCTGCGGGGCGCAATGCGCGCCTCTTTTATATCCAAGCATGCTCAACGCGCGGCAACCGCGTCTTCGAGGGCATGGCGTATGCTTTGCAGCCATTGCGATGCCGCGGCGGTCGCGGCCGCGTCGGCCTGGCTTTCATTGGCCTGGGCCACCGCCTGTTCCATGGTTTCGATGAGCTTGCTGCCGATGACGACGGCGTCCGAAAACCCGGCAAGCAGGCTTGCCGTTTGCGCGTCGCGTATGCCAAAGCCCACGCCTACCGGAAGCGAAACGTATTGGCGTATGTGGTTGAGCTTGTCTTCGACCGACGCAATGTCCAGATTGCCCGCGCCGGTTACCCCTTTCAGAGAGACATAATAAACGTATCCGCGCGCGATTTTCGCCACTTGGCGAATACGCTCGTCCACCGAGGTGGGAGCCAGCAGGAAAATGGGAGCAATGCCGGCGGCATCGAGCAAGGCCGCAAAATCCGCCATTTCCTCGGGCGGGTAGTCGACCACCAGCACGCCGTCCACGCCGGCCTGTGCGGCCCTTTCGACGAACCTGGCCTGGCCCATGCGCTCGATGGGGTTGGCGTAGCCCATGAGCACGACGGGCGTGCGGGCATTGTCGCGGCGAAACTGCGCCACCATGTCGAGCACCTGGCTCAAGCCCACGCCGCGCTCGATGGCCCGCTGGCTGGCTCGCTGGATGACGGGGCCATCCGCCATGGGGTCGGAGAACGGCACGCCCAGCTCGATGACGTCGGCCCCCGCCTCGACCAGGGCGTGCATGAGCCCGGGAGTCGCCGAAACGGAAGGATCGCCCGCCGTGATGTAGGGAATCAGAGCCGTGCGCGGCGCCGCGGCGGCAAAGGCCGCTGGCAGCCGGTTGGTGGAATTCGTAGTAGCCATAATCTTGCTTTGCGCTTACAGGGTAATGCCGCTGAATTCGGCGACGGTATGCATGTCTTTGTCGCCCCGGCCCGACAGATTGACCAGAATGATCTTGTCCTTGGGCAAGGTGGGCGCCAGGCGCACCGCATGCGCAATCGCATGCGACGACTCCAGGGCCGGCATGATGCCTTCGGTGCGGCAGCAAGCGTGGAAAGCCGCCAGGGCTTCGTCGTCGGTAACCCCCACGTACTCGGCCCGCCCGCTGTCCTTGAGCCAGGCGTGCTCGGGGCCGACGCCGGGATAATCCAGGCCGGCGGAAATGGAATGGGTTTCCTGTATTTGGCCGTTCTCGTCCTGCATGAGATAGGTGCGGTTGCCATGCAGCACGCCCACCACGCCGGCGTTCAGCGAACCGGCATGGCGCCCCGTCTCGAACCCCTCGCCGGCGGCTTCGACGCCCACCAGCTTGACGTCGGAGTAGTCGATGTACGGGTAGAAAATGCCCATGGCGTTGGAGCCGCCCCCCACCGAGGCC
>NZ_DATMGA010000023.1:0-48784 GCF_035555955.1 Eoetvoesiella sp.
CTGGGCACGCCGTTCTCGACCTTGCTGGAACTGGCCGGCGGGGTCAGGGGCGGGCGCAAGCTCAAGGCCGTGATTCCCGGCGGCTCGAGCGCCCCGGTGCTGCCCGCCGACATCATGATGGACACCACCATGGATTACGACTCGATCGCCAAGGCCGGGTCCATGCTGGGGTCGGGCGCGGTCATCGTCATGGACGAAACCCGCTGCATGGTGAAGTCGCTGCTGCGCCTGTCGTATTTCTATTTCGAAGAAAGCTGCGGGCAGTGCACGCCGTGCCGCGAAGGCACGGGCTGGCTGTGGCGCATGGTCAACCGCATCGAGAACGGGCAGGGCCGTCCCGAAGATCTGGATGTCCTCGACTCGGTCGCTTCCAACATCATGGGGCGCACCATTTGCGCTTTGGGCGATGCCGCCGCCATGCCGGTGCGCAGTTTCATCAAACATTTTCGCGACGAGTTCGCACACCACATCGAGCACAAGAGCTGTGTGGTGCCCAAATATCTGTAGGCTCAGGACACGCAATGGTTGAACTTACCATCGACGGCAAAAAGGTTGAAGTCCCCGAGGGCAGCATGGTCATGCAGGCCGCCCACAAGCTGGGGCTTTACGTGCCGCATTTTTGCTACCACAAGAAACTCTCCATCGCGGCCAACTGCCGCATGTGCCTGGTCGAAGTCGAAAAGGCGCCCAAGGCCATGCCGGCCTGCGCCACGCCCGTCACCAACGGAATGATCGTGCATACGGCTTCCGCCAAGGCCGTCGCCGCGCAGAAAAGCGTCATGGAATTCCTGCTCATCAACCACCCGCTCGATTGCCCGGTGTGCGATCAGGGCGGCGAGTGCCAATTGCAGGATCTGGCCGTGGGCTACGGCGCCTCGGCATCGCGCTACCAGGAAGAAAAGCGGGTCGTGTTCCACAAGGAAATGGGCCCTCTGGTGTCCGCCGAGGAAATGCAGCGCTGCATCCATTGCACCCGCTGCGTGCGCTTCGGGCAAGAGGTCGGCGGCATCATGGAGCTGGGCATGGTCAACCGCGGCGAACATTCTGAAATCACGTCGTTCGTGGGCCGTGCCGTCGAGTCCGAGCTGTCGGGCAACATGATCGACATCTGCCCCGTGGGCGCGCTGACCTCCAAGCCTTTCCGCTATACGGCCCGCACCTGGGAACTGGCCCGCCGCCGTTCCGTCAGCCCGCACGACAGCGTGGGCGCCAACCTGGTCGTGCAGGTCAAGGGCGACCGTGTCATGCGCGTCGTGCCGTTCGAGAACGAAGACGTCAACGAGTGCTGGATCAGCGACCGCGATCGCTATGCTTATACCGGGCTTTATACCGAAGACCGCCTGGCCCATCCCATGATCCGCACGGCCGACGGCCAGTGGCGCGAAGCCTCCTGGAGCGATGCGCTGCAGGCGGTGGTCAAGGGGCTCAACCAGGTGCGCGACCAGCACGGCGCGACGCAGATCGGCGCCCTGGGCACCCAGGAGGCCACGCTCGAAGAGCTGGCCCTGCTGGCCCGGCTGACCCGCAGCCTGGGCTCCGAGAACGTCGATTTCCGCCTGCGCCAGACCGACGCCGGCCTGGATAAGGCCGTGGCCGGCGTGCCCTGGCTGGGCATGCCCATTGCCGAACTCGGCAAGCTGGACCGCGTTCTGGTGGTGGGTTCGTTCCTGCGCAAGGACCACCCCTTGTTCGCGCAGCGTCTGCGCCAGGCGGCCAAGCACGGCACGCAAATCTCCTTTATCGACTGTGGGGCCGACGACCCCCTGTTCCCCGTTCAAGGGCGTTTGACTGTAACGCCTGGCGCCTTGCCGAATGCCGTGGCCGAAGTGCTGGTCGCGCTGGCCCAGGCCACCGAGCAGACTGTGCCCGATGCCTTCGGCGCGCAGGAACCTTCGGAAGAAGCCAAGCGCATTGCAGCCAGCCTGGCTTCGGGTGAAAACGTGGCGGTGCTTTTGGGCAACCTGGCCGTGGCTTCGCCCCAGGCCTCGCTCATCGCCGCCAATGCGCAGGCCCTGGCCCAGGCGGCCAAGGGCAGGCTGGGCTTCCTGACCGCCGGCGGCAATACGGTGGGCGGCTACGTTGCAGGCGCCACGCCCCGGGCGGACGGCCTGACGGCGGCCCAAATGCTGGCCGACGGCTTGAAGGCCTATATCGTGCTGCATGCCGAGCCCGCGCTCGACGCCGACAACGGCGCGCAGGCGTTGCAGGCGCTGCAGGCGGCCGAGTTCACGGTGGCGCTCACTTCCTATCGCTCCGCCGCCCAGGACTGGGCGCATGTCATGCTCCCCGTTTCGCCGTTCACCGAAACCTCGGGCACGTTCATCAACGCCGAAGGGCGCGCGCAAAGCTTCAAGGGCGCCGCCGCGCCGTTCGTCGACACGCGCCCGGCCTGGAAGGTTCTGCGTGTGCTGGGCAACTTGTTCGAACTGCCCGGCTTCGATGACGAAACCTCGGAATCCATCCGCGACAGCGTTCTGGTCGGCGGCGTCGAGGCGCATTTGTCCAACGATGTGCAAAGCGCCATCGGGCTTGCCGCGGCGCCGGCGGGACTCGAGCGCGTTGCCGACGTGCCCATCTATCGCAGCGACGCCATGGTGCGCCGCGCCGAACCGTTGCAACAGACCGCCGCCTCCCAGGCTCCGCAGGCCCGCATGTGCGCCGCCACGCTGGCCAGCCTGGGTGTGGAATCGGGCCGGACTGTGCGTGTCCGTTCCCCGCAAGGAGAAATCACTGTGACAGCATTGCTGGACAATGCCGTGGCGCAGGGCGCGGTGCGCCTTTCCGCCGCATTCGCCGAAACCCTGCCGCTGGGCGGCGCTTTCGGGCAGCTTTCGGTGGAGGGCGTCTAAATGGAATGGGTGACCGCACTCGATAACTTCGGTACCAGCCTTATCGGCGCAACGCCCTGGTACGTGGTCTGGACGATTATCAAGATCGTCCTGATCGCCGTTCCCGTGATTCTTTGCGTGGCCTATCTTACCTATTGGGAACGCAAGATGATCGGCGCCATGCACATACGGCTGGGGCCCACCCGCGTGGGCTATCGCGGCTTGCTGCAGCCGTTCGCCGACGTGTTCAAGCTGCTGAGCAAAGAGCTCATCATGCCCAGCAAGTCCAACAAGGTGCTGTTCGTGCTGGCGCCCGTCGTCACGCTGATGCCGGCCCTGGCGGCCTGGGCGGTCATACCGTTCAGCCCGCAGCTGGTCCTGTCCAACGTCAACGCCGGCCTGCTGTACATCATGGCGGTTACGTCACTGGGCGTATATGGCGTCATCGTCGCCGGCTGGGCTTCCAACTCCAAGTACGCTTTGCTGGGCGCCATGCGCGCCGCGGCGCAAATGGTGTCTTACGAGCTGGCCGTCGGTTTCGTCATGATCACTGTGCTGCTGGTGTCGGGCTCGCTCAACATGAGCGACATCGTGATAGGGCAGGACAAGGGCTGGTTCGCGTCGCATGGCGTCAATTTCATGTCCTGGAACTGGCTGCCGCTGCTGCCGCTGTTCGTCATCTACGTGGTGTCCGCCGTGGCCGAGACCAACCGCCACCCCTTCGACGTGGTCGAGGGCGAGTCGGAAATCGTGGCGGGCCACATGGTGGAATACTCGGGCACGGCGTTCGCGCTGTTCTTCCTGGGCGAATACGCCAACATGATCCTGCTGTCGGCGGTGGCCTCCATCATGTTCCTGGGCGGCTGGCTGCCCATCATCGATGCGGCGCCCTTTACCTGGGTGCCGGGCTGGCTGTGGCTGGGCATTAAAACGTTTTGTGTGGTGTCGATGTTCATTTGGTTCCGGGCGACGTTTCCCCGTTATCGCTACGACCAGATCATGCGCCTGGGCTGGAAGGTATTCATTCCCTTCACCGGCATATGGCTGCTGATCGTTGCGATCTGGATGCAAACGCCGTGGAACATTTGGCATTGAGGCGGACTGGGGCAAGATATGGATGCAATTAAAGATTTCTTCGGCAGCTTCATGCTGTCCGAAATGCTGAAGGGCATGCGCCTGACCGGCAAGTATTTTTTCAAGCGCAAGATCACTCTGCGCTACCCGCAGGAAAAAACGCCTGCTTCGCCGCGTTTCCGGGGGCTGCACGCGCTGCGTCGCTATCCCAATGGCGAAGAGCGCTGCATTGCCTGCAAGCTTTGCGAGGCTGTGTGCCCGGCGTTGGCTATTACTATCGAATCCGAGGAACGCGAGGACGGTTCGCGCCGCACGACGCGCTACGACATCGATCTGGCCAAGTGCATTTTCTGCGGCTTCTGTGAAGAGAGCTGTCCCGTGGACTCCATCGTGGAAACGCATATCCATGAATACCACGGCGAAAAACGCGGCGACCTGTACTACACCAAGGACATGCTCCTGGCCATCGGTGATCGGTACGAGCCGGAAATTGCGCGTCGTCGAGCCGAAGACGCTCCTTATCGTTGATTCCAGGGCCTGATATGACTTTTGCTACCGTCCTGTTCTATGTGCTGTCCGTCATCCTGGTGGTGGCGGCGTTCCGCGTCATTTCGGCGCCCAACCCCGTTACCGGGGTGCTGCATCTCATTCTGGCCTTCTTTACGGCGTCCATGCTGTGGGTGCTGGCGGGGGCCGAGTTCCTGGGGCTGCTGCTGGTGCTGGTGTATGTCGGCGCCGTCATGGTGCTGTTCCTTTTCGTGGTCATGATGCTGGACATGCGCATGGCCTCGCTGCGCACTGGCCTGAAGGTTTACCTGCCGCTCGGTCTGGGCATAGGCCTGATCATGGTTCTGGAAATGGCGTTCGTCATCGCCAAGCTGTGGGCCGGCGCCGGCCCGCAGGCCTCAGTCCCGGCCGACTACAACAACACGCGCGCGCTGGGCACGCTCATGTATACCCAATACGTGTTCGCCGTCGAAGTGGGCGCCGTGATCCTGTTGCTGGGCATGGTTTCGGCGATTGCGCTGACCCTGCGCCGCCGGCGCGACGTCAAGTACAACAATCCCGCCGACCAGGTTCGCGTGCGCGCCAAAGACCGCCTGCGCCTGGTGAGCATTCCTTCGCAAACCGAGCCCAAGGCCCAGCCCGCCGCATCGGGAGAATCGAAATGACCATAACACTTGCCCATTACCTGGTTCTTGGCGCCATCCTGTTCGCCATCGGCGTGTTCGGCTTCTTCCTGAATCGCCGCAACCTGCTTATTTTGCTGATGTCGATCGAGCTTATCCTGCTTGCCGCCAACTTCAACTTCGTGGCGTTCTCGACCTGGTTCGGCGACGCTTCCGGCCAGGTGTTCGTTTTCTTCATCTTGACGGTGGCCGCCGCTGAAGCCGCCATCGGCCTGGCGATTCTGGTGCTGCTGTTCCGCAACCTGAATACGATCAATGTCGAAGAACTAGACCACCTTAAAGGTTGATGGGATTACAAATACTATGAGTTCAACCAGTCTCTATCTACTTATAGCATTGGCGCCGCTGGCCGGCGCTTTGCTTGTCGGCCTGTTCGGCACCGGCTTTCTGGGCCGCCAGGTAGGCCGCCAGGGCGCGCACATCATTACCATCCTGGGCGTGCTGATCTCGTTCATCGGCTCGGTCGTCGTACTGTTCCAGGTGCTCAATGGCCAGACCTTCGACGGCACGGTGTATACCTGGAACTTCATCGGCTCGGCCAAGCTGGAAGTCGGCTTCCTGATCGATTCGCTTACCGCCCTGATGATGGTGGTGGTCACCTTCGTGTCGCTGATGGTGCACGTGTACACCATCGGCTACATGGCCGACGATCCCGGCTACCAGCGTTTCTTCGCCTACATTTCGCTGTTCACCTTCTCCATGCTGATGCTGGTGATGTCGAACAATATGCTGCAGCTGTTCTTCGGCTGGGAAGCGGTGGGCCTGGTCTCGTACCTGCTGATCGGTTTCTGGTATACGCGGCCCACGGCCATTTTCGCCAACCTGAAGGCCTTCCTGGTCAACCGCGTGGGCGACTTCGGTTTCATCCTGGGCATCGGCCTGCTGTTCGCCTACACGGGCACCATGAACTACGGCGAAATCTTCCACCAGACCGACAAGCTGGCAAGCCTGGGCTTTCCCGGCACGGACTGGAAGCTGGTGACGGTGGCCTGCATTTCCTTGTTCGTAGGCGCCATGGGCAAGTCGGCGCAAGTGCCGCTGCATTCCTGGCTGCCCGACTCCATGGAAGGCCCTACGCCGATTTCCGCCCTCATTCACGCGGCAACCATGGTGACGGCCGGCATCTTCATGGTGGCGCGCTTCTCGCCGGTGTTCGAGCTTTCGTCCACGGCGCTGTCATTCGTCATCATCATCGGCGCCATCGGCGCGCTGTTCCTGGGCATACTGGGCATCATCCAGAACGACATCAAGCGCGTGGTGGCGTACTCCACCCTGTCGCAGCTGGGCTACATGACCGTCGCGCTGGGCGCCTCGGCCTACTCGGTGGCCATCTTCCACCTGATGACCCACGCCTTCTTCAAGGCGCTGCTGTTTTTGGGCGCCGGCTCGGTCATCATCGGCATGCACCACGACCAGGACATCCGCAACATGGGCGGCCTGCGCAAATACATGCCGATCACCTGGATCACCTTCCTGATCGGCACGCTGGCCCTGGTGGGCACGCCGTTCTTTGCGGGCTTCTATTCCAAGGAGCACATCATCGAGGCCGCCGGCGCGGCCAATGTATGGGGCGCGGGCTTCGCCTACTACGCGACGCTCATCGGCGTGTTCGTCACGTCGCTGTACTCTTTCCGCGTGTACTTCCTGGTCTTCCACGGCAAAGAGCGTTTCAATGCCGAGCCCGCCGCGCATGGGCATGACGACCATGGCGAACATGCCGAGCATCATGGCCATCACGGCACGCCGCATGAGTCGCCGTGGGTGGTGACCGTGCCGCTGGTGCTGCTGGCCATTCCTTCCGTCATCGCCGGCGCCTGGGCCATCGATCCGCTGCTGTTCGGCGGCTATTTCAAGGGCGTCATCGCCGTGCTTCCCCAGCATCCGGCCATGGCCGATCTGGCCGAGCACTGGCACGGCTGGGTCGAGTTCGCCCTGCACGGCTTCCTGACCCTGCCGTTCTGGCTGGTGGTTGCGGGCTTCGTGGTGTCCTGGTACGGCTATCTGGTCAATCCGCGCCTGCCCGAGGCCATAAAGAACAAGCTTTCCTGGCTGTACACCATCCTGGAAAACAAGTACTACGCCGACTGGTTCAACGAACAAGTCCTGTCGCGCGGCGCGCGTTGCCTGGGGCGCGGGCTGTGGCAGGGCGGCGACCGCGGCATCATCGACGGCATCGTGATCAATGGCAGCGCGCGCGTGGTGGGCATGGTCGCATCGATCAGCCGCTATCTGCAGTCGGGCTACATCTACCATTACGCTTTCGCGATGATCATCGGCATCATGGCGTTTCTAACCTTTTTCGTGCTGACGGTTCACTGATGACTAGCGATATGGCGTCTTCTACCTTTCCCTGGCTAACTCTTTCCATTTTCGTTCCCATCGTGGCGGGGCTGATCGTCCTGCTGGTGGGGCGCGACGACCGTCCGGGCCTTACGCGCTGGCTGTCCCTGATCGGCTCGGTATTGGGTTTCCTGGTGACCTTGCCGCTTTACACGGGTTTTCGCTACGACACGGCAGACATGCAGTTCGTCGAAAACGTGCCCTGGATCGAGACCTTCGCGGTCAACTATCACCTGGGCATCGACGGCATCTCGATGTGGTTCGTGCTGCTCACCGCTTTCTTCACCATTGTGGTGGTGCTGGCGGGCTGGGAAGTCATCACCAAGCGCGTGGCGCAATACATGGCGTCGTTCCTGATCCTGTCCGGTCTCATGGTGGGGGTTTTCTGCGCGTTGGACGGCATGCTGTTCTACGTGTTCTTCGAAGCCACGCTCATTCCCATGTACCTGATCATCGGCGCCTGGGGCGGCCCCAACCGCGTGTATGCCGCGTTCAAGTTCTTCCTGTATACGCTGGCCGGCTCGCTGCTTACACTCATTGCCTTCATCTATTTGTGGCATGTGGCGGGCGGTTCGTTCGACATCCAGACATGGCAGCACATGAAGCTGGGCTATACGCCGCAGCTCCTGGTCTTCCTGGCGCTGCTTGCCGCGTTCGCGGTCAAGGTTCCCATGTGGCCGGTGCATACGTGGTTGCCCGACGCGCACGTCGAGGCGCCTACGGGCGGTTCAGTGGTGCTGGCGGCCATCATGCTCAAGCTGGGCGCGTACGGTTTCCTGCGTTTTTCCCTGCCCATCGCGCCCGACGCCTCGCACAGCCTGGCAGGCCTGATGATCGCCTTGTCGCTGATTGCCGTCATCTACATCGGCCTGGTGGCCATCGTCCAGGACGACATGAAAAAGCTGGTGGCGTATTCGTCGGTGGCCCACATGGGCTTCGTCACGCTGGGTTTTTTCATCTTCAATACGGCAGGCCTGGAAGGCGCCATCGTGCAGATGCTCTCGCACGGCTTCGTGTCGGGCGCCATGTTCCTGTGCATAGGCGTGCTTTACGACCGCCTGCACACGCGCCGAATCGATGCCTATGGCGGGGTCATCAACGTCATGCCGCGCTTCGTCACTTTCTTCCTGCTGTTTTCGCTGGCCAATTGCGGCCTGCCGGCCACCAGCGGCTTCGTGGGTGAATTCACGGTCATCATGGGCGCGGTCGAGCACAACTTCTGGATCGGCCTTCTGACCGCCACCGCCTTGATCTGGGGCGCCGCCTACTCGCTGTGGATGTTCAAGCGCGTGGCGCTGGGCGACATTGTCAATGAAGAAGTGCGCGCCATGGCCGACCTGGGCAAGCGCGAGTTCTTCATCCTGGGAGTCCTGGCCATCCTGGTTCTGTACATGGGCATCCATCCCAAGCCGTTTACCGACGTCATGCATGTATCGGTGCAGGCATTGTTGCAACACGTCTCCGTCTCGAAACTGTAAGCCCGGATCATTATGCAAAATCATTTTCAATTCGCCCTGGCTTTGCCTGAGATTCTGCTGCTGATTTTGACCGTTGTGGTATTGATCTTCGACGCGTTCAGCAAATCGAAGAACCGCCATTCGACGTTCATCCTGAGCCTGCTGTCCTTGCTGATCGTTGCCGTGGCCAATGCGGTGCAATGGAGCGACGGTGTCGCCGGCACCACGTTCAACGGCATGTTCGTGGTCGACTCGCTGTCGCATTTCCTCAAGATTGCGTCGTACATTACGGTTGCCATTACGCTGATCTACGGCCGCCAATATGCCGAGGAGCGCGAAATGCTCAGCCACGGCGGCGAAATGTACACCTTGTCGCTGTTTGCCTTGCTGGGCCAGATGGTCATGATCTCGGCCGGCAGCATGCTTACTGTGTACCTTGGCGTGGAGCTCATGTCTTTCGCCCTGTATGCCCTTATCGCGCTGCGCCGCGAAAACGTCAAGGCCACCGAGGCGGCCATGAAGTATTTCGTGCTGGGTTCGCTGGCGTCCGGCATCTTGCTGTATGGCCTTTCCATGATCTACGGCGCCACCGGCCAGCTCGACCTGGCCCGCATCGCCCACATCATCGCCACCGGCCAGGTTCACACCTTGCCACTGGTGTTCGGCGTGGTCTTCATTGTGGCCGGCCTGGCCTTCAAGCTGGGCGCCGTGCCTTTCCACATGTGGGTGCCCGACGTCTACCACGGCGCGCCCACGGCGGTGACGCTGCTGGTTGCCGCGGCGCCCAAGCTGGCCGCCTTCGCGCTGATACTGCGCCTGCTCATCGAAGGCCTGCACGGTCTGGCGCTGGACTGGCAGCCCATGCTGCTGATCATGGCGGTGCTGTCGTTGGCCATCGGCAACATCACCGCCATCGCGCAGACCGATTTCAAGCGCATGCTGGCGTACTCCACCATTTCGCACATGGGCTTCGTGTTCCTGGGCCTGCTCTCGGGCGTGGTCGAGAACAATCCCCAGGCCACGGGGCAAGCATACGGCTCGGCGCTGTTCTACATGGTCATTTACGTGCTGACTACCCTGGTCACCTTCGGGCTCATCCTGCTGCTCAGCCGCAAGGGTTTCGAATGCGAGAATATCTCCGACCTTAAAGGCCTGAACCGGCGCAACCCGGTGCTGGCCGGCGTGCTGCTGCTTTCCATGTTCTCGTTGGCGGGCATTCCTCCGCTGGCGGGCTTCTACGCCAAGCTGGCGGTGCTGCAGGCCCTGGTCGGCGCGGGCCACGTCGCCATGGCTGTCGTGGCGGTCCTGTTCTCGCTGGTCGGCGCCTTCTACTACCTGCGCGTGGTCAAGATGGCGTATTTCGACGAGCCCGAGGGCGAGACGGCGCCTGTTGCGGGCGGGGTGTTGCCGCATGGCCTGATGTCGCTGAACGGCCTGGCGCTGATTGTCCTGGGCGTGTTGCCCGGCGGCCTGATGGCGCTTTGCGTGCATGCAATTCAAACATCGCTGGGTTTTTAAAGGGTAGTCATGGAGCAGCCGGTGGCGGTCTGGATTCTTATCGTCCTTGCATTGGCAACCGCCAGCCTCCCGTTTTTGATTCGGCGCCCGCTATTGATGCTGCCCTGGCTTCAAAAGGGGGAAGACCGCCGGCCGGCCTGGCTGCGCCTGCTGGAATCGATTGTGTTTTTCGCCATTCTGGTCGGCCTGCATTTTGCGATCCTGGGCTGGGTAGGGGGCGCGCTGGTCGGCGCCGACGCGGCGTCGATGGGCCTGTTCCTGGTCAAGATCGCGGTATTGGCCGTGGCCGTGGTGCTGCTGCTCAGCTATCCGGGCTGGCGTGACATCAACAAGCGCATCCACAAGTCGTTCGTGGTGCGTTTGCTTGAGGTCCTGGTGCTGTATGCCCTGGTGGGAACGCTGGGCCTGGCCTTCGAAATCAATATCGGCAACGCCTTTCCCAAGGACTGGGAGTTCTACGTCATCAGCTTGTGCCTGTACCTGGTGCTGGCTTATCCGGGCTTCGTGTACTGCTATCTGTTGCGGCATCGGCACCGGGGATAAGGGGCCAGTGTCGGCTTCCTTAAGCGGCCGATTTTGGAGTCCTTAACCGGCCGTTGCGGCCCCGCGGGTTTTGCTCAGGTCGCCACGGCCCCGGCTACGCCGGGGCTTCCCATTTCAACGCTTGTTTTCAGGCGCTCGCAAAACTCGCGCGAACGGCCAGCCCCCGGCTGGCCGTAAACGCCGCGCTCGAACAGATGCTCGCTTGCCTCCTGAAAACAAGCGCCGAAATGGCTTGCTCCAACTTCGCAAAACCCGCGGGGCCGCAACGGCCTTATGCATGTGTGTTGGGAGATTTGCGCCATCCATGGCAAGCATTGAATTTGCCTCAACCTTCATATCTGCAAGGCGGCTTTAGCTTGGCTGGATTTGTGAAGTTGGAGCCAGCCGGCTAGGCGAGTCAAATCGGGAGGCAAGTGAGCGGCTGTTCGAGCGCGGCGTTTACGGATACCCAGTGGGTATCCGTTCGCGCGAGTTCCGCGAGCGCCCGATTTGGCTTGGCTGGCCGGGTAGCTCCGGCGCAGCCGGAGCCGCAGCGACCTGAGCAAAACCAGCTAGGCTAAAACCGCCGGTCAAGGACTCAAAGACGCCTTTTATACCCCGATATCTTCGTTCCACAGCTCTGGCTTCAAATCGATGAAGGACTGCATCAATCCGATGCAGTCAGCGTCCTGCAGTACTTCGACCTCGACCCCGCGGGACCGCAGCAGGTCTTCATCGCCCATGAAGGTTTTGTTCTCGCCCACCACGATTTTCGGAATTCCGTACAGAAGGATCGCCCCGCTGCACATCGGGCAGGGCGACAGCGTGGTATAGAGAACCGATTCCTGGTAAACCTTGGCCGGTTGCCGGCCCGCGTTTTCGAAGGCGTCCATCTCGCCGTGCAGGATGGCGCTGCCTTTTTGCACGCGCCGGTTGTGGCCTCGGCCGATGATCTTGCCGTCGTGGACGATGACCGAACCGATCGGGATACCGCCTTCCGCCAGGCCGAGCCGGGCCTCTTCAATTGCCGCCAGCATAAAAGGGTCCATGAGCCGCTCCTTCTTGATTATGGGAATATCGCGCTACTGCTGGAATAGTACTATGCCCGGAACCAGTTAAGCACCGCGTCCAGCCCGCTGACGTTCAGGGCGAAGCGTGCCTGCGCGCGCACCACCGGCTTGGCCCGGTAGGCGACGGAATAGCCCGCCAGCGCCAGCATCTTCAGGTCGTTGGCGCCGTCGCCCAGGGCGATGATCTGGTGCTTTTGCGCGCCGGTGGCTTGCGCCAGCGCCTGTAGGCGATCCGCCTTGCCCTGGGCATCGACAATGTCGCCCAGCACCTTGCCGGTGAGCTTGCCGTCGGAAACGTCCAGCACGTTGGCGTGCGTTTCGTCCAGGCTCAGCCTCTGTTTGAGCTTGTCGGTGAAGAACGTGAATCCACCCGAGACCAGCATGATTTTCAGGCCGGCTTTTTTGGCGGCCTGGATCAGCGGCTCGGCGCCTGCGTTGAGCCGTAGCCGCTCGGCATAAACCTGTTCCAGGGCCTGCACGGACACTCCTTCGAGCAAGGCTACGCGCCGGCGCAGACTTTCGGAAAAGTCGGTGATCTCGCCGCGCATCGCGGCTTCGGTGATGGCCGCGACCTGGGCCTTGCGGCCGGCCATGTCGGCGATTTCGTCGATGCACTCGATATTGATCAGGGTGGAATCCATGTCCATGGCCAGGATCCTGCACTCGCCCAGGCGACGGACGATATCCAGAAAAGCGTAGTCCAAGTTGAGGCTGTCGCACTGGCGGGCGACTTCTTCCTTCTCGCTGTCGTCGATATTGAGCAGCCGCGCAGCGGTGCTGCCCAGGCTTTGCACCCCCTCGGCCCGCGCGATGGCGGCGATGTTCTCGGTGTTTTCGGTGCTGAGGCTGGGCGATTGCAGGATGAGATGGGTCATGGAATGGGCTGTGTGAAAATGTATGAAATCAGGCCAGGGCCTTGAGCACGTCGCGCACCGCCTCGATGCGGGCGTTGACGGGCGCGGCTTGCGGTGCATTCGGTGCCGCCTGTTTGGCGGAGCCCGAAGGCTTGATGTCTATCTTTATCTTGTCCTGGCCGGCCAGCTTGACGTTGCGCCGGGTCTGGATAAGCTGAATGATACGCAAAGGATCCACATTGGGCTTGGCGTTGAACTGGATCATGGCTTGCGCCTCGCTGGCGTCGATCTTGATCACGCCCAGCGGTTCGGCATGCAGGCGCAGCCGGTGCGTGGCCAGCAGGTTCTGGGCGGCTTCGGGCAGTTTGCCGTAGCGGTCGATCAGCTCTTCCTGTATGCCGATGAGGCCGTCCTCGCTGTCGGCGTGCGAAAGCTTTTTATAGAAGCTCAGGCGCGCGTGCACGTCGGGGCAGTAGTCCGCCGGCAACAGGGCCGAGGCATGCAGGTTGACCTCGCAAAGCGCGGTGAAGGGCGAGTCCAGGTCGGGTTCCTCGCCGGCCTTGAGCGCGCGCACCGCGGTGTTGAGCATCTCCGAATACATGGAAAAGCCGATCTCGTGGATATTGCCCGACTGCGATTCGCCCAGCACCTCGCCGGTGCCGCGGATTTCCAGGTCGTGCATGGCCAGGTAAAAGCCCGAGCCCAGTTCCTCCATGGCCTGGATGGCTTCCAGGCGTTTCTTGGCGTTGCTGGTGATGGCGTCTTCGCCGGGCGTCAGCAGGTAGGCATAGGCCTGGTGGTGGGAGCGCCCGACGCGGCCGCGCAGTTGGTGCAGCTGGGCCAGCCCCAGCCTGTCGGCGCGGTGTATGACGATGGTGTTGGCGGTGGGCACGTCGATGCCCGTCTCGATGATGGTGGTGCAAAGCAGGACGTTGTAGCGCTGCTGGTAGAAGCCCTTCATGACCTCTTCCAGCTCGCGTTCCGGCATCTGGCCGTGGGCGACGGCGATGCGGGCTTCCGGCACCAGTTCTTCCAGGCGGGCGCGGCGGTTGTGGATGGTTTCGACTTCGTTGTGCAGGAAGTACACCTGGCCGCCGCGCTTGAGCTCGCGCAGCAGGGCTTCGCGGATGGTGCTGCCGTCCTCGCGCCGTACGAAGGTTTTGATGGCCAGCCGTTTTTGCGGCGCGGTGGCGATGACCGAGAAATCGCGGATGCCTTCCAGCGACATGCCCAGCGTGCGGGGGATGGGAGTGGCGGTAAGGGTCAGGACGTCGACTTCGGCGCGCAGGGCCTTGAGGGCTTCCTTCTGGCGTACGCCGAAGCGATGCTCCTCGTCGATGATGACCAGGCCCAGGCGCTTGAACTTGACGTCCTTGGACAGGATTTTGTGCGTGCCGATGACAATATCGACGCGGCCGTCATTGAGGCCCTCGATGGCGGCGGCGATTTCCTTGGAGGAGCGAAAGCGCGACAGCTCCACGACCTTGACGGGCCAGTCCGCGAAGCGGTCGGCAAAGGTCTGGGCGTGCTGTTCGGCCAATAGGGTGGTGGGGCACAGTATGGCCACCTGCTTGTTGTTGGCGACCGCCAGGAAGGCGGCGCGCAGCGCGACTTCGGTCTTGCCGAATCCCACGTCGCCGCACACCAGCCTGTCCATGGGGCGGCCCGACGTCATGTCGCCGATGACGGCCTCGATGGCCGCTGCCTGGTCCGGCGTTTCGTCGAAGCCGAAGCCTTCGACGAAAGCCTGGTAGTCGTTGAGCGGTAGCTTGAACGAATAGCCTTCGCGGGCTGCGCGCAGCGCATACAGGGCCAGCAGTTCGGCGGCGGCGTCGCGCACTTGTTTGGCTGCCTTGCGCCGGGCTTTGTCCCATTGGCCGGAGCCGAGCTGATGCAGCGGGGCGTGCTCGGGATCGGCGCCGCTGTAGCGCGCAATGACGTGCAGTTGCGCGACGGGCACGTACAGCGTGCTGTTGTTGGCGTATTCCAGATGCAGGAATTCCATGACGCCGTCGCCGAGGTCCATGTCGACCAGGCCGCAGTAGCGGCCTATGCCGTGTTGCGTATGGACGATGGGGTCGCCCTCGCGCAGCTCGGATAGGTCGCGCACCATGGCTTCGACGTCGCTGCCGGCCGCTTGTGCCTGTCTTCTGCGCCGCGCCGGGCCGGCCTGGCTGGGGTACAGGTCGTTCTCGGTCAGCAGTGTAAGCGCGCCCTGAGCCAGGCCGAAACCAGTGTCCAGGGGCGCAACGGCCAGCCCGAACCGGCAGTCCGACTGCAGGAATTCGTGCAGCGTGTCGAACTGTGCGTCCGGTGCAATGCCGTATTCGCTCAGCATGAGCAGCAGGGTCTCGCGGCGCCCGGGCGAATCGGCGCAAAGGGCGACGCGCCCCGTGGCTTGTGCCAGCAAGGAACGCAGCCTGGCGACGGGGTCGTCGGCGCGCCGCGCCACGGCAACGTCCGGCGCCCTGGCGAAATCGGGATGCGCCCCTTCGGGAACGAGGGCCAGCCGCTCGAAATTCTTCAGATGCAGATAAAACGTTTCGGCGTCCAGAAAAAGCGCCTCGGGCGGCAGTACGGGGCGCTCTCGATCGGCTTTCAGGAATTGGTGGCGGCTGTGCGTGTCCTGGGCGAAACGCCGCATGGTTTCTTCAAGATCGCCCAGTGTGACGGTGAGCGTTTGCTCCGTCAGGTAGTCGAACAGCGTTGCGGTCTGGTCGAAGAACAGCGGCAAGTAATATTCGACCCCGGCAAAGGCAATGCCCGAGCCGATATCCTTGTAGGGCAGGGCGCGCGATGGGTCGCCTTCGAAGACTTCCCGGAAGCGGGCGCGGAAATGGTTGCGCGCCGCTTCGTCCATGGGAAATTCGCGGCCGGGCAGAAGCTGGACTTCCTTGACGGGATACAGGCTGCGTTGGGTGTCGATGTCGAAACTGCGTATGGATTCGATTTCGTCGTCGAACAGGTCGAGCCGGTAGGGCAGGGCCGAACCCATGGGGAAGAAGTCGATCAGGCCGCCGCGGATGCAGAACTCGCCCGGCGCCGTGACCTGGGTGACATGGGTGTAGTTGGCCAGGGTGAGCTGCTGCCTGAGGGCTTCTTCGTCGAGCTTGTCGCCCTGCCTGAACGAAAAGGTGTAGGCGGCCAGGAACGACGGGGGGGCGAGCCTGTACAACGCGGTGGTGACGGGTACTGTCAGCACGTCAACGCTTTTTTGCATGAGGGCATGCAAGGTGTGCAGGCGTTCCGAGATAAGGTCCTGGTGCGGTGAAAAACTGTCGTAGGGCAGGGTTTCCCAATCGGGCAATTGCCTTACCCGCAGTTCCGGCGCGAACAGCCGGATTTCTTCGGCCATGCGTTGCGCCGCCAGCGGATCGGCGCATAGCAGGACCACGGTTCGGCCGGCGCGGCGCGCCAGATCCGCCAGCAGCCAGGCATCGCCGGATCCGGGGGGGCATGGCACGGTATATCGAAGCCCGGGTTTCAGGGCCCGAATCAGGGATGGTGTCGAGGGAAGCAAAGGAGGGGGAGCAGTGTCTGAAGCCATTTGGTTTGTCATTATAAAATCTCTTTTCCATGACACAGAAAATCATTGCCATTGTTCCCGCCGCCGGCATCGGCCAGCGTGCCCATGCCGGCGCCGCCGATGCCGCTGGGCAGGCGCTGCCCAAGCAATATCGCCTGATTCGCGGCGAGCCCATGCTGCGCCTGGCGGTCAAGGCCTTGCTGGCCGATGCGCGCGTCGAGCAGGTGCGGGTAGCGGTTGCGCCGGGGGATGGCTGGGCGGAACAGGCTCTGGCCGGCTTGCCGCGCACGGTGTGGCGCCCCTGCGGCGGGCCCGGCCGCGCGGATACCGTGGCGGCGGCCTTGCAGGAGGCATCGCTGCAGGCCGATGACTGGGTTCTGGTGCACGATGCCGCCCGCCCCGGCCTGCCGCCGGATGCCTTGGCGCGGCTCCTCGATGCTTGCCTGGAGGACGGCGTGGGAGGCCTGCTGGCCCAGCCTGTTGCCGATACCGTCAAGCGGGCGGGAACCGATACCGCCGGCGTCGAGGCGGCCGGCCGGTTTTTCGTGCGGGCCACTGTGCCGCGCGATGCGCTGTGGCTGGCCCAGACCCCACAGATGTTTCCGGCCGGCTTGCTGCGGGATGCGCTGCGCGATGCTGGGGCAAGGCACGCGGCCATTACCGACGAGGCTTCCGCCATGGAACTGGCCGGGCATCACCCCCGTCTGGTGCCCGGCTCGGCCCGGAATTTCAAGGTAACATGGCCCGAAGATTTCGAACTGATGGAAAAATGGCTATGAGCATTCCGTTCCGCGTGGGGCAGGGTTTTGACGTGCACGCCTTGATTGAAGGGCGGCGCTTGGTGTTGGGCGGGGTGTCCATTCCCCATACCCACGGCCTGTTGGGGCATTCGGATGCGGATGCTTTGTTGCATGCGGTGACCGATGCGTTGCTGGGTGCGGCGGGCCTGGGCGACATAGGGCGGCATTTTCCCGATACCGACCCTGCGTATAAAGATGCCGATAGCCGTGAATTGCTGCGGCAGGCCTGCCGGAAGGTCATGGATGCGGGCTGGGCTGTGGGCAACATCGATGCCACGATACATGCCCAGGCGCCCAGAATCAGCCCTTATGCCAAGGCCATGGTGGCGAATATCGCGTCCGATCTGGACGTGGACGAAAGCCAGGTGAACATCAAGGCCAAGACCAACGAAGGCTTGGGTTACCTGGGCCGCAAGGAAGGCATAGCGGCCACCGTGGTGGCCTTGCTGGTGAAAGCCTAGCGGTTAAAGCGTAGCGCCGCCCAGCTTGCGGTTGCAGGCGCAAAGCCCGTCGGTCTGCAGGCCGTCCAGGATGCGCAGGGTCTCTTCGGGGCTGCGCCCCACGTTGGCGGTATTGACCGATACGTGCTGGATGACGTTGTCGGGGTCCACCACGAAGGTGGCGCGCAGCGCGACACCTTCGTTGCGGTCGCGGATGCCCAGTTGATCGATCAGCGAGCCGCTGGTGTCGGAAAACTGATAGTGAGACAGTTTTTCGAGGTCCGGTTGCGCCCGGCGCCAGGCCAGCTTGACGTATTCGTTGTCGGACGACCCGCCCATGAGGACGGCGTCGCGCTCTTCGAATTGTTCGGACAGTTCGTTGAAGCCCACGATTTCGGTGGGGCACACGAAGGTGAAGTCCTTGGGATAGAAATAAATGACCTTCCATTTTCCGGGGAAGGAGCTTTCGGTGATGTCCTCGAACGCCGACACGCCTTTTTCTTCGTGTTGCGTGAACCCGGGCTTGACGCCGATGATCTTGAAGGGTTCGAGTTTGTCGCCTACCGTTTTCATATGAACTCCTGAATCGCGAATGGCATGTTCTGTTTGTGTGATTACATTATGCCATTGGATCCAGCCCGCCGTGGTCGGGCTTCAGCCTTTGCTGCGGGGGAGCTCTATGCGGGCGATGAGGCCGCCCGAAGGGCGTGAAAGCAGCTTCAGCTGCCCCCCGACCTGGCCCAGCAGGCGTTCGACGATGGCCAGGCCCAGGCCGGCTCCGCTTACGCCGGTGCGGGCGGACTCCCCCCGCGAGAACGGCCGCAGCAGGCGTTCGATGTCCGACTCGGCGATGCCGGCCCCCTGGTCCGTGACTTCGATGGCGACGATGTTGCCTTCAAGGCGGGCGGACAGGTTGATGTAGACGCTGTCGTCGGCGGGCGAGCAGCCGTAGCGGCGGGCGTTTTCGATGAGGTTGCTGACCACGCGCTTGAGATCGTGCGCCGTGATGCGGGCATACAGGTTGGGCGCCAGGGCAGCGGTAAGGTGGCCGCCCAGCGACTCGGTATGCGAACGCTCGCGTTCGAAGAGATCGTGCAGGACCCGGGAAACATTGATGCCCTGGTCGGGCACCACGCCCGCCGGCCGGGCGTACTCCATGAGCTGGCCGATGCTGTGGTTGATCTGGCCCAGGTCGTCGTCGATGGCCTGGCGGGCTTCGTCGCTGATGGAGCTCATTTCGATCTCCAGGCGCATGCGGGCCAGGGGGGTGCGCAGGTCGTGCGAGATCCCCGCGAGCATGATTTCCCGGTCGGCTTCGGTTTGCCGCAGGTCGCGCGCCATGCGGTTGAAGGCGATATTCATGTCGCGTATTTCCAGCGGGCCTTTTTCGGGCAGGGGCGAGGGGGTTTCGCCGCGGGCGAGCTGCTGCGCCACCTTGGCCAGTTGAGCCAGGGGGCGGTTGACGAAGCGCACGCTGATTGCCGACCCGATGAGGGCCAGAAGCAGGGCGGTGGCGCCCCAACTGAACCATTCGATGCCCGCGGTCAGCCCCAGTTGCTCGCGGTCGAAGACCAGCCAGTAATGGTCGCGGTTGATGTCGAAGCTGACCCAGATGCCCGGCGTGCGGTTGACCGCCCACATGACCTGGGTGTTGGCGCCCTGCCGCTTCTTGATTTCGGCCGCGACATGGTTCCAGTAATTGGAATTGGGCAGCGGCTCCAGCGTGTCGGTGGGTTCACGCGGCTGGACCCGCAGGCTTTCCTTGGTGGCCAGGTCGAGCATGAGGGCGGGGCGCACGCTGGGCGGGGCATAAATAAGCGCCGACCGCGTGATGCTGACCGAGGTCGTGACCCGTTGCGCCATTTGTATGGCGCGCGGCCCTTCTTCCATGCTGAAGAAGACTTGCAGCCATGCCCCCAGGCTGACCAGCATGAGCGCGGCCAGCAGCAGGAAGGAACGGCTGAAAAGCCCTAGCTTGAGCCGGGCGGTTATCCGGCTGAAGTGCTGCGGAAGAAGCGACATTTAAACTTGCCGGAGCGAGGCTTCCAGGAAAGTGTTATCGGCCGCCGTCCGGGACGAAGACATACCCCAGCCCCCAGACGGTTTGAATGAATACGGGCTTCGAGGGATTGGGCTCGATGAGTTTGCGCAATCGGGAGATCTGTACGTCCAGGCTGCGGTCGAAGGCTTCGTATTCGCGCCCTCTGGCCAGTTCCATGAGCTTGTCGCGGGACAGCGGGATTTTGGGGTGGCGCGCGAACACCTTGAGTACGGAGAATTCGCCGGTGGTGATGGGAACCTGTTCGTCGTTGCGGGTAAGCGTGCGCGTGGACAGATTGAGCACGTAAGGCCCGAACTCGATGGATTCGTTTTCCTGGCTGGGGGCGCCGGGGTGTTCTTCGGTGCCGCGTCGGCGCAGGATGGCGTTGACCCGGGCGAGCAGTTCGCGGGGATTGAACGGTTTGGAAAGGTAATCGTCCGCGCCCATTTCGAGACCGACGATGCGGTCGATTTCCTCGGCCTTGGCGGTAAGCATGATGATGGGGGTGTTGTCGTGCCCGCCGCGCAAGCGCCGACAGATGGATAGCCCGTCTTCACCGGGCAGCATCAGGTCGAGCACCAGCAGGTCGAAGTGTTCACGCTGCCAGATTTTGCCCATTTCTTTCGCGTCTTCGGCAACGAAGACGTTAAATCCTTGCTCCGACAGGTAGCGGCGCAGCAGGTCGCGCAGCCTGGGGTCGTCGTCGACGACAAGGATTTTGCGTGTCAGGGATTGGTTTTGTGTGTTCATGGCTGAAAATGTAACAGGGACGAGAAGGCCCGTGAAGGGGCGGGTAGCAAGATATTACATATTAAGCGTTTGGTAGAATGCCTTTTACAGTTGTCAATCAATGCAAACGCCTGTCGATTCAACCTGATTACCTACCTGACTAGCTTATCATTACATATGTAAATTCGATAGAAATTTTTATCAATTCCGCCAAACAGCCCATAACGCCTCGTCAAAATCC
Source organism: Eoetvoesiella sp. (assembly GCF_035555955.1). Classification (NCBI taxonomy): domain Bacteria; kingdom Pseudomonadati; phylum Pseudomonadota; class Betaproteobacteria; order Burkholderiales; family Alcaligenaceae; genus Eoetvoesiella; species Eoetvoesiella sp. The sequence continues at coordinate 20,631 of NZ_DATMGA010000023.1, forward strand.
CGTTATTTTGCTTTATGGCTCCGGCTGGCAAACAGGCCGCCGGGGGTGGGTGAAACGGCCCGCGAAACGCCTCCGCATGCCCCGCACAATGCACCAGATGTAAAAGTGTATCTGCGATTTTTGCAATTCGGGTACCCAAAATGCCGCACGAGACCGGCGTGGATTCATGCTGTTTTGGGCCGTATTTTCTTTTTTGCCTCGATTTTTCCCGCATTGTCGGGTTCAGGGGGTTCCTTGCGTAAAATGTCGCCCATGGATCTACATATTCTTGCGCTGGAAACCTCGTCCAGCCTGTGCGGCGTCGCCTTGCTTTCGGCCTGTGAAGGGCAGTTGCAGGTGCGCTCCATGGGGCACGATGCGACCGGAGAACACGCCGAGCGCCTGCTTCCCATGGTGGACGCCCTGCTGGAAGAGGCGGGCATCGTCCGTACGCAACTCAATGCCATTGCCTTCGGGCAGGGGCCGGGGGGATTTACGGGCTTGCGGGTGGCGTGCGGCGTGGCGCAGGGTATTGCCTATGCCTTGAGTCTGCCGATCATTCCGGTGCCTTCCCTGCTGGCGGTGGCCGAGCAGGACCAACCTGGCGACGCGGTGCGCGTCGTGTTGCAGGATGCGCGCATGAACGAGCTTTATGCCGCCGCCTACCGTCCGGCGCCGACGGGTGAGCCGGCCTGGCAAGCGGTGCGCGAGGCCGTGCTGCTCAATGTGCAGGATGCGGCTGCCTGGTTGGCGCAGTTGATGCGGGAATTGCATCACGAACCGGCAATGGTCTCTTCATCGGCGGGCGCCGATGGTTTTTCAGGGCATATCCGCCTGTTGGGAGATGCGCTTGCCGCGTATCCGGTGCTGGCCGCCCTGGGAGACGCCGGCGCCGCCTCGCCCCGCAGCATCCGCTGGGGCAATGTCCAGCGGGCCACGGCCGAAGGGGTCGTTCGCTTGGCGTACGGGGCCTGGATGCGAGGCGAATTTATTCCGCCCGATCAGGCGGCGCCGCTGTACGTGCGCGACAAAGTAGCCTATACGGTGGCCGAGCGCGAGCGCGGGCTGGGCGGCAATCCCAGGGCCCAGGCTCCTGTCGTCATCGAACCCATGCAGGCCGCCGACTTGCAGGCTTCGGCGGCCATCGAGGCCAGTGTCCAGGCGTTTCCCTGGACGCTGGGCAATTTCCGCGATGCGCTCGAGGCGGGGTACGGCGCCTGGGTGGCACGCCAGGGCGAGCGGGTGGTGGGGTTCAGCCTGGTACTGTTCGCCCCGGATATCGCGCATTTGCTGCTCATTGCCGTCAGTCCCGATGCCCAGCGCAAGGGGGTCGGCTATGCCCTGTTGCGCCATTGTGAACAGGAAACCTTGCGGCGGGATCTGCCGGCGCTGATGCTCGAGGTGCGGCCTTCCAATGAACAGGCCGTGGCTTTCTACCGCAACCGGGGGTTTGTGCATACGGGCACGCGCAAGGGGTATTACCCCACCGGCAAGGGCGAGCGCGAAGATGCCTGGGTCATGGAGCGGCCCCTGAAGGCGCCGGATGAGAGGGAATCATGACCACACGCCAAAACGTCCGGCCCTTGGGCCGGGGCTCTTCACTGCCGGCGGCCATCCCATGGTGCAACTGACTCCCGTTCAGCTTGCCTGGCTGCAGGAAATCGGCATGGACCGGCGCCAGTTGCAGCCGTATGCGCGGCGCGCCGAGGATGTTTCCGCCGCTGCGCCAGCCGTGTCGGCCCAGGGGCCTCAGGCCCGCCGGGCATCCGCTGAAGGATTGCGCCCGGCGGCGGAGCTCTTGGCGGGGCAGTCCGCCGCTGCCGGCGCGGCGCGGCCCGATCCGGCCAGCGGGGCCGCTCGTCCGCCCGCCGCGGCGCCGGCGGCGCGCAAGCTTGCCAAAGCGCCCGCGGGCGTGGGTTCCTCCGGGCCTTTGCCGCTTGATTGGCAGGCGCTCCAGGACCACGTTGCGGCTTGCGAGGCGTGTTCATTGCATACGGGCCGCAGCCAGACGGTGTTTGGCTCGGGCGCCACCGAAGCGGTTGACTGGATGATTATCGGCGAGGCTCCCGGCGATCGCGACGATCGCCTGGGCCAGCCGTTTCAGGGCAAGGCGGGCGAGTTGCTGGGCGCCATGCTGCGGGCGGCCGGCGTGGGGCCTGAAACCCCGGTCTTCTATACCAATCTCATCAAGTGCCGTCCGCGCGGCAACCGCACGCCCAAGCCCGAGGAAATCGCCGCGTGCCGGCCCTATTTGCAAAGGCAGATCGCCATGCTCAAGCCGCGGCGCATCCTGGCCCTGGGATGGCTGGCGGCCCAGGCGCTGCTAAGCGAGTCCTCCGACCTGGAGCAATTGCGTGGCCAGGTGCATTGGCTGCAGGCCGAGGACGGCCAGCGGATTCCGGTGGTGGCTACGTATCACCCGGCATCGCTGCTGTCGCGGACGCGGCACAAGGCCAATGCCTGGCGCGACCTGAATCTGGCCCGCTCAGTGTAGGGCCTGCCCGTGGCCGTGCTGGCCTATTTGCCGCAGCAGCGACGGATCGGTCTTGATGTTGCGGTGGCTCCAGCGCATGAACAGCAGCATCAGCAGGGCAACCAGCAGGCCGAAGAATACGATGATGGTGTTGATGGGGATGCTGAACCAAAGCATCAGGCTGTACAGCGCCAGCATGAGCAGGATGTTCAATTGCTCGTTGAAGTTCTGCACGGCAATGGAATGCCCGGCCGAAAGCAGGACATGGCCGCGATGCTGCAGCAGGGCGTTCATGGGCACGACGAAGAAGCCCGAAAGCGCCCCGACCAGCAGCAGGACGCCGTATACCGCCCAGGGCGAGTAGACGTAAGGCATGAGCAGCACCGTGAAGCCCATGACGACCCCAAGTGGAAGCACCGCCAGGGCCTTTTTAAGCGGAATCTTGCCTGCGCAGATGGAGCCCACCACCGTGCCGACGGCCGCGATGCCCATCAGTATGGAAGAGCGTTCCAGCGGCAGGCCCAGGTGATGCGAGCCCCATTCGATGACGATGAGCTGCAGCGTGGCGCCGGCTCCCCAGAACAGGGTGGTGACCGCCAGCGAAATCTGCCCCAGCTTGTCCCTCCAGAGAATGGACACGTAGCCGGCGAACTCCGAGACCAGCTTGATGGGGTTGGTCTGCTGCTTTGGGTAGCTGACCCCGGTATCGGGAATGAGCAGGTTGCAGGCCGCCGCCGCGAAGTAGACGATGCCGATGATGAGTATGGCCGCTTCGGTGCGGCTTTGCGCGAACACGTTAACCCAGGAGTGGCCCAGCAGGACGCCGGATACGCTTGGGCTGATCAGGACGCCGCCCAGCACGGTGCCCAGGATGATGGACAGCACGGTCAGGCCCTCGATCCAGCTATTGCCCTTGACCAGTTGATCGGGCGGCAGCATTTCGGTGACGATGCCGTATTTTGCGGGAGAGTAGGCCGCGGCTCCGATGCCCACTAGGGTATAGGCGACGAATATCTGAATGAGCTGCATGTCGTTGTTCTTGGACAGCATCTGCGCGGTGAACATGAGAATACAGCCGGCCAGCTTGATGGCATTGGTGGCGAACATGACCCGCCCCTTGGGGAAGGAGTCGGCGAAGGCCCCCACGAACGCGGCCAGGACGACATAGGCCAGGGCGAACCACCACTTCATCATGGGTACCATCCAGTCGGGGCCGCTGGAGTCCGCGATCAAGGCGATGGCTGCGATAAGCAATGCGTTGTCTGCCAGAGATGAAAGCGCTTGCGCTGTCATTACGAGATAGAAGCCTTTTTTCAATCGTCAGTCTCTGGAGTGGAAGTGGTCGGGAAATGCGTAAAAATAATAAAAACAGTTAGTGAGTATAGCGTCAGGTTTACGATCGTATCGAAATTATTCGGTAAACAGCGGCTGTGCGAGAGTTCCCTGGGGATAGCCCTCGTCCTGCGTTATCATACGAAACAGTTTCCGCGCGGCTTCGGGCGCTCGGGGTTTTTTGCCGGCGGGCGCCGCTTTCGAGCTTATGGCGCCAAAGCCGTCCCACAGTCTTTTTTTGCTCACTTATCGTTCCCAATTGTGCGTCTGACTCAAATAAAACTGGCTGGTTTTAAATCGTTTGTTGAGCCAACGGTCATCCCCACGCCCAGCCAATTGGTTGGCGTCGTGGGGCCCAACGGCTGCGGAAAGTCGAACATCATCGACGCCGTGCGCTGGGTGCTGGGCGAAACCAAGGCTTCGGAACTGCGTGGCGAATCCATGCAGGACGTCATCTTCAACGGCTCGGGCAATCGCAAGCAGGCTGCCAGGGCATCGGTCGAACTGGTGTTCGACAATTCCGAAGGCCGCGCCGTGGGCCAGTGGAGCACCTATTCCGAAATCGCCGTAAGGCGGGTGCTTACGCGCGACGGCACCAGCAGCTACTACGTCAACAACCAGCAGGTGCGGCGGCGCGACATTCACGATATTTTCCTGGGCACCGGCCTGGGCGCTCGCGGCTACGCCATCATCGGCCAAGGCATGATCAACCGCCTCATCGAGGCCCGGCCCGAGGAGCTCAGGGTGTTCCTCGAGGAGGCCGCCGGCGTGTCGCGCTACAAGGAAAGGCGTCGCGAAACCGAGAACCGCCTGTCCGATACCCGGGAAAACCTGACGCGCGTCGAAGACATCATGCGCGAACTGAATACGCAGCTGGAAAAGCTCGAGGCGCAGGCCGAAGTGGCGGGCCGGTATCGCGGCTTGCAGGAAGAGGGCGAGCAAAAGCAGCAAGTGCTTTGGTTGCTGAAGGAAAACAATGCCCGCGACGAACAGAAAGCCAAGTTCCTGGCCATAGAGCAGGCCCAGACCGAGCTCGAGGCGGCCATGGCGGGCTTGCGCGCGGGCGAGTCGGCGCTCGAATCCAGGCGCCAGGCGCATTTCGAGGCGGCCGACGCCGTGCACGCCGCCCAGGGCCAGTTGTTCGAGGCCGGCGCCTTGGTAAGCCGGCTCGAAGCCGAAATACGCCATGTGGTCGATTCGCGCAATCGCGTGCAGGCGCGCCGCAACCAGTTGCAAAGCCAGATGCAGGAATGGGCCGATCAGCAGGCTCATTGCACCGAGCAACTGGCTCAAACCGAGGCCGAGCTGGAAATGGCCGCCGTTCGCACCGAAGAGGCTCGGGCGCGAGCCGATGAGGCCGCAAGCAGCCTGCCCGAAATGGAGGCGCGTGTGCGCGCTGCAGGAGCGTCTCGCGATGAAATGCGCGGCGCCCTGGCGCGCGTCGAGCAGAACCTGGCCCTGGCGGCCCAGGCGCAGCGCGATGCCGACCGGCAGATTGCGGCGCTTACGCAGCGCCACGAGCGCCTCGAGCAGGAACTGCGCGAACTGAATGCGCCCGATCCAGCCAATCTCGAGCGGCTGACAGGCGAGCGTGCCGTCCTGGAGCAGCAGGCCGAAGAGGCCCAGGGCCAATTGGCCGAGCTCGAAGAGCGTCTGCCCGAGCTGGACGCCGCGCGCCGCGAGTCGCAATCGGCGGCGCATCAGGACGCCCAGGAAGTGGCACGGCTCGAGGCCCGGCTGTCGGCGCTTTCCAAACTGCAGGAAGACGTGCAGAAACAAGGGGCTTTGCAGCCCTGGCTGGACAAGCACGAGCTGACCTCCCTGGGGCGTTTGTGGCAAAAGCTGCATGTGGAGCCGGGCTGGGAAACCGCGCTGGAAGCCGTGCTGCGTGAACGCATGGCCGCCCTGGAGGTTCGCCAACTCGAGCATGCCAGGGCTTTTGCGGCCGACGCGCCGCCGGCCCGGCTGGCTTTTTACCAGTTGCCGCCCGCGGCGCCGGCGCTTCCCGTCCTGCAGGACCAAACCTCGCTTTCTTCGCTGTTGCGTATTACCGACCCGGATTTGCGCACCTTGCTCAATGAATGGCTGCGCGACGTCTATGTGGCCAAGGATGTCACCGCCGCCCTGGCGGGGCGCGGCGATTTGCCGGCCACGGCCGTGTTTGTCGTCAAAGAGGGGCATCTGGTCGACAAGCACAGCGTGCGTTTCTACGCACCCGATTCCGAGCAGGCGGGCCTGCTGGCCCGGCAGCAGGAAATCCAGAACCTGCAGCGCGAAATCAAGGCCAAGCAGCTTATCGCCGATCAGACGCTGGCCGCGGTCGCGCGCGCCGAGGCCTCCTGGCAGCAGGTTTCGCAGGCCATGGCGCCGGCCAGGCTGCGGGTTTCCGAACTTACCCGGCGGCTGCACGATGTGCAACTCGAGCATTCCCGCCTGCAGCAGCAAGCCCAGCAGTCGGGCGAGCGCGCGGCCCGCATTCACCAGGAGCTAGCCGAAATCGCGGCGCAGTCCGAAGAGCAGCGCGCCAGCCGCGAAGAGGCCGAGGCGCGTTTCGAGGCGCTGGACCTCGAGCTTGCCGAGCATCAATCGCGGTTTTCCGACGCGCAGCTTTCCGGCGAGGATCTGGCCGAAAAAACCGAACAGGCCCGTTTGCGACTGCGTGAGCTGGAGCGGGCGGTGCACGAATCGGATTTCGCCGAAAAGGCGCTGCAGAACCGCAAGGCCGACCTGAACCGCAACCTGCAGCTGGCTTCCGAACAAGCCCGGCGCGCCGGCGACGAACTCGAAGGCCTGCAGGGCGAGCTTTTCGAACTGGATGCCTCGGCGGCGCAGGCTGGCTTGCAGGATGCCCTCGAGCAGCGCGCCGAACGCGAAGAGGCGTTGAACCGGGCGCGCATCGAGCTGGACAATCTTGCCGCCCTGTTGCGCACCGCCGACGAAGAGCGCGTGACGCTCGAACGCACGCTGGAACCGCGCCGCGCGCGCATCACCGAGCTGCAACTGCAGGAGCAGGCTGCGCGTCTGGCGGTCGAGCAGTTTTCCGAACAGCTTGACGCCGCCCAGGTCGATCGCGCTTCGCTTCAGGCCTTGTTGAACGACCGTCCCGAGGAATGGCGCCGCGTCAACTGGCTGCAGTCCGAAGTGCAGCGCATTTCACGCCAGATCGACAGCCTGGGGTCGGTGAACCTTGCGGCGCTCGACGAACTGAACGCGGGGCGCGAACGCAAGGGCTTCCTGGATTCGCAATACCAGGACCTATGCAGCGCCATCGAAACCCTGGAAGACGCCATCCGCAAGATCGATCGCGAAACGCGCGAGTTGCTGCAGGAAACCTTCAACACGGTAAACGGGCATTTCGGCGAGCTTTTCCCCAGGTTGTTCGGCGGGGGCGAGGCCAGGCTGGTGATCACCGGCGAAGAAATCCTGGATGCAGGGGTGCAGGTCATGGCGCAGCCGCCCGGCAAGCGCAACAGCACCATCCATTTGTTGTCGGGCGGGGAAAAAGCGCTTACCGCCACGGCCCTGGTGTTTGCGTTGTTCAAGCTCAATCCGGCGCCGTTCTGCCTGCTTGACGAGGTCGACGCGCCGCTGGACGACGCCAACACCGAGCGCTATGCCAATCTGGTGGCCAACATGAGCGACCAGACGCAGTTTTTATTTATTTCCCACAATAAAATTGCCATGCAGATGGCCAAGCAACTGGTTGGCGTGACCATGCAGGAGCAGGGCGTGTCGCGCATTGTCGCGGTGGATATCGATTCCGCCATGCAATTGGCCGAAGTGTAGGCAAAAAGGGTTAACGTATCGTGATGCGGCGGAACAAAAAATGAGTGAACTGCAAATCGGGCTGATTTCTTTGGGTGTGGTCTTGATCGTCGTGGTCCTGTGCTTCAACTGGTGGCAGGACAGGCGAGTGCGCCAGCGCATGCAAGAGCACTTTCCCGAGGGCGAGCATGACCCGCTCATGGGCGGCGTGTCGTCGGGGCGGCGCGAGCCCGGCATGTCCAGCCTGGCGCAACGGGACGGCGCGGACGACGAAGAGGCCGAGGCCGATCCTACCTGCGAGGCGGTCATCGACATTGGTTTTGCCCAGCCGGTGCCGGGCCTGCAGCTTTATCAGGCGATCCGGGACGTGGACAAGGTGGGCGGCAAGCCTGTGCGTGTTTTCGCCACGCACGACGGCAACGTGCATCGTATGCGCCTGCGGGAAGACGAATCGTACGACTCCCTGCAATTGGCGGTGTTGCTGGCCAACCGCAGCGGGGCGCTCACGGATATCGAGTGGTCGCATCTGTGGGCCATAGCGCAAAGCCTGGCCGAGCGGTTCGATGGTTCGGTCGAGGGGCCTGAACAGGCGCAGGTGCTTGCCCGGGCTCGCGAGCTCGATGCACTGTGCGCCGACCTGGACGCCACGGTGGGTCTTACCCTGAAACTGCGTGGAACCCAGCCTGTGGCTGATGTGGCGCAAGTGCTCAAAAACACCGGCTTCCTGCCGTATGGCCGGCAAATGGCCTGGATGTCCGACTCGGGCGTGCCACGCTTTACCGTGTTGTTCGACGGCCTGCTTGTGGACGATGTGCAGTCCGCGGGCGTGGACAAGCTGGACCTGTTGCTGGACTTGCCCAATAGCCCGTCCGACGAGCAGGCCTTCAGCCGCATGGCCAGCGTGGGCCGGGACCTGGCCGCCAGGCTCGATGCCGAGCTCATCGACGATCAGGGCCGGCCGCTTGCCGACGGCGCCGACCACACCATCGATGCGCAGTTGTTCCAGCTGTACGCCAAACTCGAAAGCCAGGGCTTTCCGGCCTGCGATGCCCGTACGGTAAGGTTGTTCTCGTGAGCGGCACGGCCCATGTGCCTCCCGAAGTCCGGGAGGAGCTTCAGGCGCTGCGCCAGACCATCGAGCATCACAACTATCTATACTACGTGCAGGACGCCCCCCAGGTGTCCGACGCTGAATACGACAGGCTGATGCTGCGCCTGCAGGCCATCGAAGGCCAGTATCCGGAATTGATCGTGCCCGAGTCCCCGTCGCAGCGCGTCGGGGGGGCGCCCCTGGCGTCGCTGGAAAGCGTGCGCCATGCGCGGCCCATGCGTTCGCTGGGCAACGGCTTTTCCGAAGACGATGTGTTCGCATTCGACAAACGGGTTTCCGATACGCTGCGCGATGCCGGGCTGCTGCGGGCCGACGAGCTGGTCGAGTATTCCGTCGAGTTCAAGTTCGATGGCCTGGCCATCAATTTGCGCTATGAGCATGGCCTGTTGACCCAGGCCGCCACTCGCGGCGACGGCCAGGTCGGCGAGAACGTCACCAGCAATATCCGGACCATGCGCTCCGTGCCCCTGAAACTCAAAGGCGATGCTCCCGCCGTGCTGGAAGTGCGCGGCGAGGTTCTGATCAATCGCGCCGATTTCGAGCGCCTGAACCAGGCCCAGCAGGCGCGCGGCGACAAGATTTTCGTCAATCCGCGCAACGCGGCGGCCGGCAGCCTGCGCCAATTGGATCCTCGCATTACAGCCCAGCGCCCGTTGCGGTTTTTCAGCTACGGCTGGGGTGAGATAGTCGGCGCCAGGCCTGTGGCGCCGACGGCCGGGCAGGCGAGCCTGTTCGATCCGGCCGCAGGCGAGGGCGATAACGAGGGCGCGCCCTGCTCCAGCCATGCGCAGATGCTCGACTGGTTCGAGTCGCTGGGCTTGCCCGTCAACCGCGACCGCCGTGTGGTCAAGGGGGCCAAGGGCCTGCTGGAGTTCTACGCGGCGACGGGCGCCGGGCGGGGCCAGTTGCCTTTCGACATCGACGGCGTCGTGTACAAGGTCAACTCGCTGGCGGCGCAAGAGGTGCTGGGCTATGTGGCGCGGGCGCCGCGCTTCGCCCTGGCGCACAAGTTTCCCGCCCAGGAAGAAACCACGCAATTGCTGGGCATCGAGGTTCAGGTCGGGCGCACCGGGGCGATCACCCCCGTGGCGCGCCTGAAACCCGTTTTCGTTGGAGGGGTCACGGTCACCAACGCCACGCTGCACAACGAAGACGAGATCCGCCGCAAGGACGTGCGTATCGGCGATACGGTCATTGTGCGCCGCGCCGGCGACGTTATTCCCGAGGTGGTCGGCCCCGTCATCGAACTGCGTCCCGAAGGGACTTCGCTGTTCGTGATGCCCACTCAGTGCCCGGTGTGCGGCTCCGCCATCCGGCGCCTGGAGGACGAGGCCATTTCCCGTTGCACGGGCGGCCTGTTCTGTGCGGCGCAACGCAAGCAAAGCCTGATCCACGCGGCGGGCCGCAAAGCCCTGGATATCGAAGGGCTGGGTGAAAAGCTGGTGGATCAATTGGTGGACAGCGACCGCGTCAAATCGCTGGCCGATCTGTTTACGCTGAAAGTCGAAGACCTGCTGCTGTACGAGCGGATGGGCCGCAAGTCGGCCGAGAACCTGATCGAAGCCCTGGAAAAGGCCCGCGAACCGGGGCTGGGCCACTTGTTGTTCGCCCTCGGCATTCGTCATGTGGGCGAAACCACGGCCCGCGATCTGGCGCGCCATTTCGGGTCGGTGGAGGCGGTCATGCAGGCCAGCGAAGAGCAATTGCTGGAGGTGAACGACGTAGGGCCTGTGGTGGCCCATTCCATCCGGCAGTTCTTTGGCGAACAGCATAACCGCGACGTGATCCACGCTCTGGAGCTGGCGGGTGTGCGTCCGCATCTCGAGGCCGGCCCGGCGGGCCAGGCGCTGGCCGGCAAGACGCTCGTGCTGACCGGAACCATGCCCACGCTGACGCGCGACGAAGCGACTCGCCTGATACTTTCGGTAGGCGGCAAGGTAAGCGGTTCGGTCTCGAAGAAAACCGCCTACGTGGTTGCGGGCGAGGAGGCCGGCAGCAAGTTGGTGAAGGCGCAGGAGCTGGGCGTGACGGTATTGGACGAGGCCGGGCTGCTGGCCTTGCTGAAGGACGGCCCCTGACCCCTGGACGATCAGCCCGGCGGCCGGTTGCCGCCGAACCGCGTTCCTAGCGGTGGCGGGGCGGTTGGTAGTAGCCGCGATGGCTTGGACGGCCCCTGTGGTCGAAGCGCTCCTGCACGTAGCGGGGCTGAGGACCGCGGTTGTAGGAGGCGCGGTAGCCGCGGCGATGATGTCCATCGTCGGTCAGGATATTGCCGAGCAGTCCGCCCGCGGCGGCGCCGCCGATGGTCGCCAGCGGGTCTCCCTGCGAGAACACGGCGCCGGCCACGGCGCCCAGGCCCGCGCCCAGCAGTGTGTTGTCGGTCTTCGGTCCCGCCAGCGCGGTGCCTGAGACTGCCAGGGCGGCCAGGCCGCAAAAGGCGGCTTGAGTTGCATAGCGGCGTAATGACATGGCGATACTCCAATAGTTGAATCCGTAATCCAAGCGTACGCGTGCGCCGCCAGGCAGGCAAGGCGCCATGCGGGTTTTGCAGCCGACTGAAATAAGCGCCGGGCCTTGCTTACAGTTTGCTTGCGATGTTGTAACCGAGATTTTCACCGGTTTGATAATATTCCAATGTTGGCCATGCAGGCGAAAGCACGAGTTATCGGAGGCGGAACATGGTTTGGACCGGACGTGAATTGCGATCCACGATCGACAAGAACGGCATGCTCGTTTTGTCGCTGGAGCCAGTTGAATTGACGGAACCTGGCGATGATGAAGTCATCGTCCGCATTGAGGCGACGCCGGTCAACCCCAGCGACATTGGCCTATTGCTGGGCCCTGCGGATCTATCCAGCATCGAAAAGCCTGAAGGCGGCGGAGTGGCAAGGCTCGTGCTCACTGTACCGCCGGCAGGCGTGGCGGCGGTTGCCGGGCGGATTGGGCAATCGCTGTCCGTGGGCAATGAAGGCGCCGGCACAGTCGTGGCGGCAGGAAGGAACGCGGCCGCCCTACGGGGCAGGCGGGTCGGCATTTATGGTGGCGCCATGTATGCTGATTACCGTAAGATCAGCATGGATCATGTCATTCCCTTGCCTGAAGGCGCCAGCGCTGCCGACGGCGCCTCCATGTTCATCAATCCGATTACCGCCCTTGGTTTCGTCGAAACCGCTCGCAGGGAAGGGCACAAGGCCATCGTGCACACTCCGGCGGCATCCAATCTTGGCCAGATGTTGCAACGAATCTGCCTGGCTGACGGTATCCCGTTGGTCAACATCGTTCGCTCCGACGAGCAGGTAGTCCTGATGCGCGGATTAGGTGCGACCCATGTGCTGAACTGCAAAGACGAGGATTTCGCCGCGCGACTGACAGACGCGGTTGCCGAAACGGGCGCCACCATCGCCTTTGACGCGATCGGGGGCGGAAAGCTCGGTAGCGATATTCTGCAGGCTATGGAACGCGCCGCCGCCCGGATTCCAGGCACATACAGTCGCTATGGCACCACTGTATTCAAGCAGCTCTACGTCTACGGCAGCCTCGACACGGCGCCGACCATCCTGGATCGCACCGGGCTGGGCTATGCATGGAGCGTGTCGGCATGGCTGCTCTTCCACTACTTGTCCAAGGTTGGACCGGAAACCGTGCGGCGTTTTCGCCAGCGCGTCGTCGATGAATTGACCTCCACCTTCGCGAGCCACTACACGCGCACCATTGGCTTGGCGGATGTGCTGCACCCCGACACGCTGCGCGCCTTCGATCGCAAGGCGACTGGCGAGAAATTTTTGATCGATCCCAGTCGGGGCTGAATTTGCCCGTTTCACGCAAGCCGCCACCACGAAAGTGGCGGCATTCCGGCACGGCTGCAGGTTGCGGTTACTTGATGGTGGCGGCCTTCATGAGTTTTTGCTGGTATTCGCCGAGCTCTTGCTGGCGCAGCATTTCGGTGATTTGCGGCTTGACCTTTTCCAGCGAGGGGAACTCGATGGGGCGGGTGTCTTCGACTTCGATGATGTGCCAGCCGAATTGGGTTTGCACCGGCTTGTCGGTCATCTGGCCTTTTTTCAGGCTTTCCACCGCCTGGGCGAACTCGGGGACGTAGTTGCTGGTGGGCGCCCAGCCCAGTTCGCCGCCGTTCTTGCCGCTGCCCGGATCGATGGAGTCTTTCTTGGCTGCTTCCGCGAAGGTGATTTTCTTGCTCTTGATCTGGGAGATCAGATCTTGCGCGGCTTTTTCATCCTTGACCAGGATGTGGCGCAGTTTGTATTCCTGACGCCCGGCCTGTTCCTTCTTGATCGTGTCGTAGTCGGCCTGGATCTTGGCGTCGGTGATGGGGTTCTTTTTGAGGTGGTCGGCCATCAGGGCGCGGACAAGAATGCCTTGGCGGGCCAGTTCGATTTCCTGCTTGACCGAAGCCTGCTTGTCGATGCCGGCTTTTTCGGCGGCCTGAACCGCCACCATGCGGCCGATCATTTCCTGTTTGACCTGCTCGCGCAGTTGCGGCGAATCCTTGGCGCCTTGGCTGACCAGCAGGGAAACAAATTGATCCACTTGTTTTTGCGTAAGGGGTTTGCCGTTGACGGTGGCCACGTTTTGAGCGTAAACCGGAGCAGCGATGGCAATTGCTGCAGCGAACATCACGAGTCGTTTCATTAAATCGCCTTTACTAAGTTGTACTGGCAACAATTGCCAGAGCATGAATGGGGTGGGGAATTAAATCGTGCATGCGATCATACACGAGTCGGTGGCGTGCCAAGGGGGTGAGACCCTTGAATTGGTTGCTGGCTATGACAATACGAAAGTGGCTCGCGCCGCCCTGCGCGCCGGCGTGGCCCGCGTGCAGATGCGATTCGTCGATGATTTCGAGCCGCGCCGGCTCCAGCCCGGCCAGCCGCTCGCGGATCTGTCTTTGAAGGTCGTCGTTCATGGTTGTTCCGGTTTGCCGGGCTTGGGCAGGGGCTGCGGGTCTTCCTTCATGTAGCGGCCAAGCCATATGGATTGCGCGATCACGAACGCCAGCATCAGGGCCATCAGCCCGAACACCTTGAAGTTGACCCATTGCGCCTCGGTGAACCGGCCCGAGAACGCGACATACAGGTTCAGGGCGCCCGAGACGATGAAAAACAGCGCCCAGCTCAGGTTGAGCTTGTTCCAGACCGGGCCGGGCAGGGCGATTTGCGTGCCCATGACCTTTTGGATGAGATTGCGCCCGAACAGCAGTTTGCCGCCCAGCAAGATGCCCGCGAACAGCCAGTACAGCACGGTGGGCTTCCATTTGATGAAGGTGTCGTCGTGCAGCAGCAGGGTGGCGCCGCCGAACACCACGATGATGGTCAGGTTGATCCAGTGCATGGCCTCGATGGCCTTGCCGCGCGCTTTCAGCCAGATGATCTGCCCGATGCCGGCGGCAATGGCCACCGCCGTTGCGGTGAAAATATCGGAAAACTTGAATGCCAGAAAAAACAGGATCAGCGGGAACAGGTCGAACAGGAATTTTTTCATTCGGCGGGTTCAAATTTCAGCGAAAGGGAATTGATGCAATAGCGCAGGCCCGTTGGCGGCGGGCCGTCGGGAAACACGTGGCCCAGATGGGAGTCGCATACATTGCACAGGACTTCGGTGCGCACCATGCCGTGGCTGGTGTCGCGCTCTTCGCGCACGTTGGCGGGATCGAGAGGTTCGAAATAGCTGGGCCAGCCGCAGCCGGCGTCGAACTTGGTGTCGGAGGCGAACAGCGCCGTGCCGCAACCCACGCAGCGGTAGATGCCGGGAGAGGTGTTGTTCCAGTAGCGCCCTGTGAAAGCGCGTTCTGTGCCCTTTTGGCGGGCGACGTGGTATTCCTCGGGGGTGAGGAGGGCTTGCCATTCGGCATCGGATTTATGGATTTTTTCCATTTTGCTGCACCTTGACTGCTGTAACGATGGATCCACGCAGGGTTTGCGTTCATATCATCCAGACTATTTTAGTCATGTTACATCGACCGTGTATCCTTGCGCAGGTTCCCCGGCACAACGTCGATTTTCATACTTTTCATTTGTCTACGCAGGGAATCCCCTAAAAGACTTTGTATCGGGATTTGTCGATAATCGGGGTTGCGTATCAGGTAACTTGAGTCACTCATGCAGTCAAAGAGGAATTCCTCCCGCCGCTACCGACATATCGTTATCGCTGAAACGGGCCTGGCTATGCATATATAGCCGTATGGGCATTGTGTCAGTTTCCTTTTTTTTATCGACGCGGACATTGTTCCTTCGGGTCAGTGTTGCGCGTCGGCTGTGATGGGGCAGCGGGCTTTTCCTAATCCCATAAATTATTGGTGTTGTTTAAATGGATTCGACAATCATATTCATCTTGCTACAGGATGGCATCTTGAACGGTGCTGTTTATGCATTATTGGGTTTGGCGTTGGTTTTGGTCTTTGTGGTTACCCGGGTCGTATTCATACCTCAGGGCGAATTCGTGGCCTATGGCGCCCTGACCCTGGCTTTCATGGTCAATGGCAAGGTCCCGGGCACGGTGCATCTTTTGCTTATCGTAGGGATCGTGGTGTTCCTGGCCGAGGTCTTGTCCGCCGTGCGCAACAAGGACTGGTCGAAAATGCCCAAGACCATAGGCTGGTCGCTGGTATTGCCGGGGGCTCTGTATTTCGCGGCGCCCATGGTCGTCAGCACGACGACTCCGCTGTGGATCAACGTGCTGTTCTCGCTGGCCCTGGTCATTCCGCTTGGCCCCATGCTGTACAGGCTGGTCTACCAGCCCATCGCCGAAGCCAGCGTGCTGGTGCTGCTCATCATCTCGGTGGCGGTGCACTTCGTGCTTACCGGCCTGGGCCTGGTGTTCTTCGGCGCCGAAGGCTGGCGCACCCCGGCCTTTCTGGATGGCGACGTACAGCTTGGCTCCGTGACCTGGTCGGCGCAAACCTTCTTCGTGCTGGGCACCTGCGTTGCCCTGATCATCGTGTTGTGGCTGTTCTTCGGTAAAACCCTGTATGGCCGCGCCTTGCGAGCCACTGCCGTGAACCGCCGCGGCGCGCGCCTGGTGGGCATCAGCACCAATATGTCGGGCAGCCTTACCTTCACGCTGGCTGCGGCCATCGGCGCCTTGTCGGGCATGCTGATCGCGCCCGTCACCACCATTTACTACGATACGGGCTTTCTTATCGGCCTCAAGGGCTTCGTGGCCGCCATCGTCGGCGGCATGGTCAGCTATCCGCTGGCAGCGGCCGGCGCCTTGTTCGTGGGTATTCTCGAAGCTTTCTCGTCGTTCTGGGCTAGCGCCTATAAAGAGGTAATAGTGTTTACGTTGATTATTCCGGTACTTATGTGGCGATCGTTCGGCACAGTCCATACCGACGATGAGGAGTAAGGCCATGAAACGTCTTCCCCTTATCGTTCTGCTTGTATTGCTCGTCGTGCTGCCTTTGCTCGCGGCCACTCCTGAATTCTGGATCACCCAGCTCAACTACATCGGCCTGGCCACGCTGGTCGTCCTGGGCCTGGTGCTGCTTACGGGCGTCGGCGGCCTGACCTCCTTCGGGCAGGCGGCCTTCGTCGGCATCGGCGCGTATTCAACGGCCTACCTGACCACCGCCATGGGCTGGTCGCCCTGGGTGGCGCTGATCGTCGGGCTCATCCTTACGCTCGTGGTGTCCTATATTCTGGGCGCCATTACCTTGCGCCTGTCGGGGCACTATCTGCCCCTGGGCACCATTGCCTGGTGCCTGTCGCTGTTCTACTTGTTCGGCAACCTCGAGTTCCTGGGCCAGTACGACGGCATTGCCGGCATCGAGCCCATCCACATCTTCGGCATTTCATTGTCCGAAGGGCGGCATATTTATTATTTGATCTGGGTCGCCGTGCTGCTGTCCACGTGGGCCACCCGCAACCTGCTCAGTTCCCGTCCGGGGCGCGCCATCCGCGCGCTCAAGGGCGGCGGCGGCATGGCCGAGTCCTTCGGCGTCAACATGCTGTCGTACAAAATCATCATCTTCGTGTATTCGGCGCTGCTGGCCTGCCTGTCGGGCTGGCTTTACGCCCACATGCAGCGCGCCGTCAGCCCGAGCCCCTTCGGCCTGAACTACGGCATTGAATACCTGTTCATGGCGGTGGTGGGCGGCGGCAGCAGCGTCTGGGGCGCGGTGGTGGGGTCGGGCCTCATCCTGGTGCTCAAAGATCAAATCCAGAACGTCCTGCCGCAAATCATCCACACCACGTCCAACTTCGAGCTGGTGGTGTTCGGTGTGCTGATGGTGCTGGTGCTGCAATATGCGCGCGATGGCGTATGGCCCATCATCGTTTCGTGGTGGAATGCCCTGACCGGCCAGAAGGCTTCGCAGCGCAAGCAGGCTCCGCCGCCCAAGGCCGCCGACCTGCCGCAGCGGCCTCGCCCCGAGCGCGGGTCGCTGGTGCTCGAACTCGACGCCGCCCGCAAAGAGTTCGGCGGCCTGGTGGCGGTCAACGACATCAGCTTCACGCTGCGCGCCGGCGAAATCATGGGCCTCATCGGCCCCAACGGCGCCGGCAAGTCCACGACCTTCAACCTCATAACCGGCGTGCTGCCGACCACCAGCGGCACCATCAACTTCCTGGGCAACCGCCTCGACAAGCTGCCTTCGCGTGAAATCGCCAAGCTGGGCGTCGGCCGCACCTTCCAGCACGTGCAGTTATTGCCCACCATGACCGTCATCGAGAACGTGGCGCTGGGCGCGCACCTGCGTCGCCAGGTCGGCGTGGTGCCTGCCGCGCTGCACCTCGAGCGCAAGGACGAGTCCGAGCTTCTGTACGAAGCCGCCAAGCAGCTCGAGCGTGTCGGCCTGGGCGACTACCTGTACGAGCAGGCCGGCAACCTGGCCCTGGGCCAGCAGCGCATCATCGAGATCGCGCGCGCCCTGGCGGCCGACCCCGTCCTGCTGCTGCTCGACGAGCCGGCGGCCGGCTTGCGCTACAAGGAAAAGCAAGAGCTTGCGAAGGTTCTCGGCCAGTTGCGCGAAGAGGGCATGAGCATCCTGCTGGTCGAGCACGACATGGACTTCGTCATGAACCTTACCGATCACCTGGTCGTCATGGACTTCGGCACCAAGCTGGCCGAAGGCCTGCCTGCCGACGTGCAGCAGAATCCCAAGGTTCTGGAAGCCTATCTGGGAGGTATCGACGACGATCTGGAACTTGACGATGAACCGGCGGCAGCGCCCGTTGTAGCAGGAGGTGCGGCATGACGACGCCCGCAAACCAACAGCCTCTTCTCGAGGTCGACAATCTATCCACGCAATACGGCAAGGTGCATGCCCTGGTGGGCGCCAAAATCGCCGTGCCGCCGGGCAGCATCGTTACCGTCATCGGCGGCAACGGCGCGGGCAAGTCCACCTTGCTCAACTCCATTATGGGTTCTTTGCCCACGGCGGGCCACGCCAGCGGCGCCGTGCAGTACCTGGGCACCGACATCGCCGGCTGGCAGGTCGAGCGCCGGGTGGCCGGCGGCATGTCGCTGGTGCCCGAGCTGCGCGAATTGTTCGGCAGCATGTCCGTCGAGGACAACCTGCTGCTGGGCGGTTTCCGGCTGTATCGCCAGAAAAAAGCCGGCTGGAAGCAAAAAATGGAAGAGGTCTACGACCTGTTCCCGCGCTTGCGTGAACGGCGCATGCAGCAGGCCGGCACCTTGTCGGGCGGCGAGCGCCAGATGCTGGCCGTGGGGCGCGCCCTGATGGCCCAGCCGCAATTGCTGATGCTGGACGAACCCAGTCTTGGCCTGGCGCCCCGCATCGTGCGTGAGATCTTCCATATCATCGCGCGGCTGCGCAGCACCGGCGTATCCATCCTGCTGGTCGAGCAGAACGCCCGCGCGGCGCTGCAGGTGGCCGACTACGGCTATGTGCTGGAAACCGGCGAAATCGTGCTGGAAGGCCCCGCCAAAGACCTCAGCGGCAATCCCAGGGTGATCGAAAGCTATCTGGGCCTGGGCAACAAGAAAGAAGAGGGTTGATACACCCGCCATAGCCACGGGCTGAATGCGGCCTTGTCCGCATGAACGACGTACCCCACGCCACGCGGCTTGCTGCCCCCCTAGGGGGCGCTTTTTTTGCCTTGCCGCCGCGTTGTATAGGAGAGGCTTGCTTTGGCCCGAAAGAGACGCCCGGCCGGTGGTGGCCTACCTGGGGGCTATACCCCCAGCACCGCGTTCAGGGTTTCCTGGCGGGCCGGCAACTCGCTGGAGTTGAATTGCGCGGCAATGGCGCCGTGTTCGATGAGGTAGAAGCGGCTGGCCAGGGATGCGGAGAAATGCGGGCTTTGGTCGACCATGATGATGGTGTAGCCCTGTTCTTTCAGGACGGCGATCATGTGGACCAGCGCGTGTTCGACGACAGGCGCCAAGCCGTCGGAAACCGCATCCAGCAGGAGGATGTTGGCGCCGGTGCGCAGGATGCGCGCGATGGCCAGCATTTGCTGCTCGCCGCGCGAGAAGTGCGAGCCCGGCAAGTGCCGGCGTTCTTCGAGATAGGGGAAGAGTTCGTAGATTTCGGCCAGGGACATGCCGCCGCCAAGCGTGTCTTCGGTGGATGGCGGCAGCAGCAGGTTTTCTTCGCAGGTGAGCCCCGTGAAAATATCGCGGCTTTCGGGGCAGTAGCCCATGCCCAGGTGCGCGATTTTCGAGGTGGGCAGATGTATGGATTCGGTGCCGTGTATAAGAATGGAGCCCGCGCGTTTTCCGGTGAGGCCCTGCAGGGCGCGCAGCGTGGTGGTGCGCCCCGAGCCATTGCGTCCGAGCAGGGTAATGGCTTCGCCCGCTGCGGCATTGAAGTGGATGCCGTGCAGAATCTGGAAGCCGTCGTGCCATGCTTGCAGTCCGACGACTTCAAGCGCGAGCTTGGCCATGATTACGCTCCTTGTTGTCGGCGAGATTCGCTTGAAACCAGTATGCAGTATGGGATTTTCTTTTTTAAAAGAATATGCGGGTTTGTCATAGGTCTATGGAAAACCCCAAAGCCGCATGAATACTGAGTTTGTGCAGGGAGCAAGGCCCAATCGGACAGTGCGCGGATACGTTGATATATGTGACGAAAAAAAGGCTTGCCGCCTACTTGCCGATGGTCTTGTCCTTGTATTCGCAAAGATCGGCGATGCCGCATTGCGGACACTTGGGCGTGCGGGCAACACAGATGTAGCGGCCGTGCAGAATCAGCCAGTGGTGCGCGTCCAGGCGGTATTGCGCCGGCACGAATTTCTCCAGCTTGCGTTCGACCTCCAGCACGGTCTTGCCGCGCGCCAGCCCGGTGCGGTTTGCGACCCTGAATATGTGCGTGTCCACGGCGATGGTCGGGTGGCCGAACGCCGTGTTGAGCACGACGTTGGCGGTCTTGCGGCCCACGCCGGGCAGGGCTTCCAGGGCAGCCCTGTCGTCGGGGACTTCGCCGCCGTACTGCTCGAGCAGGATTCTACAGGTTTGAATGACGTTCTTGGCCTTGGTGCGGAACAGGCCTATGGTTTTTATGTATTCGGTCAGGGCCTCGAGCCCGAGGTCGAGCAGGCCCTGGGCGGTGCCGTGTTCCGGAAAGAAGCGGGCGGTCGCGATATTGACCGACTTGTCGGTGGCCTGGGCCGACAGCATCACGGCAATCAGCAGCTGGAACGTGCTTTGGTAGCGCAGCTCGGTGGTCGGCTTGGGATTGGCTGCCTTCAGGCGGGCGAAGATTTCGTGGCGGATGGTGTTGTTCATGAGGCGGTATTGTGGCGGCGTGCGCGGGCCCGGGCAAGGGCGTCGGCAATGGCCTGGCGCTTGACGGCTTCGTTGGAGGCCGACGAGGACACCACCGCCTTGTTGGCCAGGGTACGGGCGGCGGCCGACAGCGTTTCGGGATGCTGGGCGTTCAGGCGCGCCTGGCGTCTTGCATAGTTGGTGCGCGCCTGCGCCGCCAGTTGCGGCGTCCATTCGCGGCCGGCGGGCACCATGGCGATGCAGTCGACCGGACAGGGATCCACGCACAGGTCGCAGCCCGTGCATTGGTCGGGCAGGACGGTATGCATCAGCTTGTTGGCGCCCACGATGGCGTCCACCGGGCAGGCCTGGATGCACAGGGTGCAGCCGATGCAGTGGGCTTCGTCGATGACGGCAAGCTGCAGCGCTTTGTGCGGGCCGCACTCTGCGTTCAACGGCAGCGCGGGCCGACCCAGCAACGCGGCCATTGCCTGTATGCCGGCATCGCCGCCGGGCGGGCAGCGATTGATGGCTTCGTTGTCGGCAACGATGGCCTGCGCGTATGGGCGGCATCCGTCGTAGCCGCACTTGGTGCATTGCGTTTGCGGCAGCAGGGCCTCGACGCGATCGATCAGGAAATCAAGTGACATATGACAACGGAACCCGCGGCGTCTTGCCTGGCTGGTTCGCATGAACTGGCCAAACAGGGCGCCAGGCCCCGGAATCGTGGCGGAAAAAGTGAAAAAAGCCCCCACGCCGCGCCGCAGGAGCGGCTTGCTGCCCCCCGAGGGGGCGCTTTTTGCCTTGGGGCGGCCCGGTGGCAAAAAACTACGCCGAACGGCGAATGAATTCGGCTATTTTAGGGCATATCGTGGCGCGCCAGCGGCGGCCCGAGAAAATACCGTAATGGCCGCAATCCGGCGCGGTGTAGTGCTGCTTGCGTTCTTTGGGAATGCCGCTGCAAAGGCTTTGCGCCGCGCGCGTCTGGCCTTGGCCGGAGATGTCGTCCAGTTCGCCTTCGATGGTGAACAGGGCGACGTCGGAAATGGCCGAGGGGTCGACCTTCTGGCCGTCTATGACCCACAGGCCGCGGGGCAGTTGATGTTCCTGGAACACGATCTTGATGGTGTCCAGGTAGAACTCGGCCGGCATGTCCAGGACGGCGTTGTATTCGTCGTAGAAGCGCCGGTGCGCCTGGGCGTCGTCCTCGTCGCCCTTGAGCAGGTCGAGGTAGAAATCGTAATGCGAGCGCAGGTGCCGGTCGGGATTCATGGCGATGAAGCCGGCGTGCTGCAGAAAGCCGGGGTAGACAAGGCGTCCTTCGCCCGGATAGCGCACCGGAACGCGATGGATCACGGTGTCCTCGAACCAGGAGTAGGGCTTGGTGGTTGCCAGCCGGTTGACCTGGGTGGGGGATTTGCGCGTATCGATGGGGCCGCCCATCATGGTCATGCTGCGTGGCCGACAGGGATCGTTATTGGCGGCCATGAGCGAAATGGCGGCGAGCACCGGCACGGTGGGCTGGCACACCGAGACGACATGCACGTCCGGACCCAGAAAACGGATGAATTCCTGCACGTACTTGACGTAGTCGTTCAGGTGGAAGGCGCCGTCGGCGACCGGCACCATGCGCGCGTCGACCCAGTCGGTGACGACGACGTCGTGGGCCGGCAGCAAGGCCTTGACTGTGTCGCGCAGCAGCGTGGCGTGATGGCCCGAAAGCGGCGCCACCAGCAGGACGGTGGGGTCTTTTTTACCGCCGGGCCGCCCCAAGGTAAAAAGCTCCCCCTCGGGGGGCAGCGAGCCGTGTAGCGGCGAAGCGTGGGGGTCTTTTTTACCGGTGGTCTTGGGCAGGGCGCGCTCGAAGCGAACCAGATTGCAGAACGGCTTCGAGAGGATGGTGTGTTCGGTGACGGCGACTTCCTTGTCGCCGACCAGGATGCTGGCGATGCCCCATTGGGGTTTTTCGTAGTCCTTGCCCAGGCGATGGGCCAGCTCGCATGCCGCAGCCAACTGTCGGGAGACGGGTGTGTAGGCAAGCGGGCTGTATGGGTGGGAGAAAAGCTGCGAACCGGTATCGGTAAAGGCTGCCATCGGCGTCAGGAACGCCCGTTGAAGTTCGTGAAGGTCGTACAGCATATATATGGTTTGCCTATTGTTGTTTCTGTTTTGGCGGCGCCCGGGAGCTGCCAATATTCTACAGAATGTATCGCTTGGTTATTAGCAAAACACAAAAATGCATAAATTACCACCGCACTACATGTCATTAATGCTGGCTTGCCAGGGATTTCCCGCAGCCAGGCCTTAAAAATTATTGTAAAGGCCCCTTATAAAGTTGCGCTTGGGCAACAGTTGAGGGCGGTGGCACGCCGCGTTGCCGCCGGCGGCACGCGATTTTGGATGCAACGGGATCCAAAGAGCCATCGAGTCTGGACAGGCCGATCGGGATACGCCTGTTTGCGGGATCCCGTCAGGGAACCCGGCGCGTCAGCGCTCGAGGTGCTGGAGCTTGCCCTCGACGCCATTCCAGTCGTCGGCGTCGGGAAGCGGCTTTTTGGTGCGGTTGATCATGCTGAACACCTGGGAAAGCTCGGCATTCAGGGCCATGAAATTGGTTTGATCCTGCGGCACGTCTTCTTCGGCGAAAATGGCATTGGCCGGGCACTCGGGCACACAGACGGCGCAATCGATGCATTCGTCCGGATCGATGACCAGGAAATTCGGGCCTTCGCGAAAACAGTCGACGGGGCAGACGTCGACACAATCGGTGAATTTACACTTGATGCAGTTTTCGGTTACGACGTGGGTCATGGTGAAGCTCCAACTATTAGATATTGCAATGCTCAATCGCCCCGCCCGAACCCCGGGAATGCGGGGCAAAGCCCGCCCCGCGCGGCATTAAACATTACAATATCCACTATTATCCGTTGCCATTGCCTTCGACAACACAGGGCGATTTTACTCAATAAACGCAGTTCGCTCTTTATAGACCTGACCGGATATCGGGTCTTTGCCGCGCAAACGGCCTGGCAGGCCGTTATGCTATGGTTGTCACAGACATCGCGTGCGTGCCACGCCTACCGCAAAGCAGTGCCTTTTCAATGATCATAACTTCGCTTCTCGATACCGATCTGTACAAGTTCAGCATGATGCAGGTGGTCTTGCATCATTTTCCGGCCGCCCAGGTCGAGTATCGCTACAAATGCCGCACGCCCGACATCAATGTCAGCGCCTACCTGGACGAGATTCGCGCCGAAATCCACAGCTTGTGCCAGCTTCGGTTCACCGACGAAGAGCTCGATTATCTGCGCGGTCTGCGTTTCATAAAAAGCGACTTCATCGATTTCCTGGGGCTGTACCACATGCCCGAGAAATGCATTGTGGTTTCCCAGGGCGCGCGACCGGGCGAAATCGACATCACCGTCAAAGGACCGTGGCTGCACACCATCTTGTTCGAGATACCCGTGCTGGCCATTGTCAACGAGGTGTACTTCCGCAACGAGTGCAAGGATCCGGGCTGGGAAGAAGGCCGCCTGCGGCTGCAGAACAAAATGCAGCTCGTCATCGACGACCCGGCCCTGGCCGATTTCCGCGTGGCCGAGTACGGCACCCGCCGCCGCTTTTCCAAGCAGTGGCATGAAGAAGTCGTTACCACCATGAAGTCGCAGATGGGCGTGCATTTCGCGGGAACCAGCAATGTCAGGCTGGCCATGAAGCACAATGTGACCCCCCTGGGCACCATGGGCCACGAATACCTGCAGGCCTGCCAGGCCCTGGGGCCGCGCTTGCGCGATTCGCAGGTCTTCGCTCTGGAAGTGTGGGCCAAGGAATATCGTGGCGACCTTGGGATCGCCTTGTCCGACGTCTACGGCATGGACGCTTTCCTGCGCGATTTCGACATGTATTTCTGCAAGCTTTTCGACGGCGCGCGCCACGATTCGGGCGATCCCTTTGTCTGGGGCGAAAGGCTGCTGGCCCACTATGCGGCCAATCGCGCCGACCCGCGCACCAAGACCCTGGTGTTCTCCGACGGCCTGACCATTCCGCGCGCCATCGAGCTGGCCAAGCATTTCGCGGGGCGCTGCAAGGTGTCGTTCGGCATCGGCACCAACCTTACCAACGACCTTGGGCACGAGCCTTTGCAGATCGTCATGAAGATGGTCCGGTGCAATGGCCAGCCCGTTGCCAAGGTGTCGGATGCGCCCGAGAAGACTATGTGCGATGATCCCGCCTACCTGGCGTATTTGCGCCAGGTATTTCAATTAGCCTAGGTTTAGCCGCCGCATCGGCGGAGACTATTCAATTGCATGGAGCAAACATGAGCGATATCAAGCGGGTCAGCGTGGGCAAGCGCCTGTCCGAAGTGGTGGTGTACAACGGCGTGGCCTATCTGGCCGGCCAGGTGCCGGACGATGCCGGGCTCGATGCCGAAGGGCAGACCCGGCAGGTTCTGGCGAGCATCGACCGGTTGCTGGCCGAGGTCGGCTCCGACAAAAGCCGCATCCTCATGACGCAAATCTTTCTTGCCAACATGGGCGATTTCTCCGACATGAACAAGGCCTGGGATGCCTGGGTGCCCGCCGGCCACGCACCGGCGCGAGCCACGGTCGAGGCGCGCCTGGCCAACCCCGGCTTCAAAGTCGAAATCGTCGTGACGGCCGCCGTCTAGGCAATGTTCAAAGGCTCCGGGCTTTTTGCCCGGAGCCCGTGGTTCTCGTTATTCGCCCGGTTTCCCATCATGCCCACGACAGTCCGCCCCGATACCGACCAGAAGCCTTTCGAACAGGCGTGGTTCGAGCGCGTCAGTGCCGATTTGGACGATGAAGGCCGGGCTTTGCTTGCGCAGGCGGTCGACTGGGTGCGTGGCCCGCTCGAGGGGCTGACGGCCAGCACCGGCGAGCCGCTGGCCGAGCATGGCGCCGCCGTGGTGGGCATCCTGACCGAACTGGGCACCGATGCTCCCACCCGCGCCAGCGCCTTGCTCACCATCACCCCCGAGCGCGCTCCCGCTGCCGCCGAGGGCAAGACGCCGCCATTGCAAAAAGCCTTCAGCGCCGAGGTTGTCGCCCTGGTGCAGGGCACGCGTTCGCTGTTGCGCCTTAGCCATCTGACCGGAAAATCCAGCGATACCGCCGTGGTCGGCGGGGGCCAGAAGGAAATGCAGCGCAAAATGCTGCTTGCCATGGCGGCTGACCTGCGCATTGTCTTGCTGCGCCTGGCATCGCGCCTGCAGTCGCTGCGCTGGTATGCCAGTTCCAAGGCACCTTGTCCGGAGACATTCGCGCGCGAAACCCTGGAGCTGTATACGCCGCTGGCCAATCGCCTGGGCATCTGGCAACTGAAGTGGGAAATGGAAGACCTGGGCTTCCGCTTCCTGGAGCCCGAAACCTACAAGTCCATCGCGCGCCAGCTCGAAGAAAAACGGGCCGAGCGCGAGGCTTTCATTTCCCAGGTCGTGGCACAGCTGCAGGCGGCGCTTGCCCAGCATCATATTGCCGCTGACGTGTCGGGCCGTCCCAAGCATATCTACAGCATCTGGAACAAAATGCGCAACAAGCACCTGGATTTCTCCAGGCTGTACGATCTGCGGGCGTTGCGCGTCATCGTCGAGGACGAGCGGGCCTGCTATGCCGCGCTGGCCCTGGTGCATTCCCTGTGGACGCCGGTTTCCGACGAATTCGACGACTACATCTCCCGGCCCAAGCCCAATGGCTACCGTTCGCTGCATACCGTGGTCAGCGATGCCCAGGGCCGGGCTTTCGAAGTGCAGATCCGCACCCACGACATGCACCGATTCGCCGAATACGGGATGGCGGCGCATTGGCGCTACAAAGAGGCCGGCGCCAAGGGCGGCACGCAAACCGCGGCCAGCCTGTACGACAAGAAAATCTCCTGGATGCGGCAACTGCTTGCCTGGGAGAAAGACGGCGTCCAGCCGCCTCCCGACGCCCGGCCCGTCCATGGCGACACCGTGCCGGATGCCGCGCAGTCGGCCGACCGCATCTACGTCATGACGCCGCAGGCCAGGGTCATCGAATTGCCTGCCGGCGCAACGCCCGTGGATTTCGCGTATTACCTGCATACCGATCTGGGACACCGCTGCCGTGGCGCGCGGGTCGACGGCCAGATGGTGCCGCTGCTGACCCGGCTGCAGACCGGCCAGACGGTGGAGATCATTGCGGCCAAGTCCGGCGGACCGTCGCGCGACTGGCTCAATCCGCAATTGGGCTACCTGGCCAGCCCACGTTCGCGTGCCAAGGTTCGGGCCTGGTTCAATGCCGTCGAACTGCAAGAGCGCATCTCCCAGGGCCAGGCGCTGGTCGAGAAAGAATTGCAACGCCTGGGCAAAACCGCCGTCAACCTCGAACAGTTGGCCCAGCAGCTTGGTTTCGCGCGCGCCGACGATTTATATGTGGCGGCCGCCAAGGAAGAGTTCAGCCTGCGCCAGATCGACTACCTGTTCCGGGAAGAGGCGGCGCCGTCCTTGCCGCAGGCCGACGACAAGGTCGTACTTGGCAGCGGACAGGCCAATGTGGCCCGAACCGGCAAAAGCGGGGTGCTGGTGGTGGGCGTCGATTCGTTGATGACGCAGCTGGCGCGTTGCTGCCGCCCGGCTCCGCCCGACCGGATAGCCGGCTTCGTCACACGGGGCCGGGGCGTTTCCATTCACCGCGACGACTGCCCCGCCTATGCCGCCCTGAAGATCAAGCAGCCTGAGCGCATCATCGACGTGGCCTGGGGAGATACCGGCGACACGGTCTATCCGGTCGATATCAGCATCCATGCCCAGGAGCGTTCCAGCCTGTTGCGCGACCTGTCCGATGTGTTCGGACGCCTGCGGCTCAATGTCGTCAGCGTGAATACGCAAAGCCGGCGATCGTTGGCCCATATGATCTTTACCGTCGAGGTGCGCGATGGCGAGCAGATCGTTCGGGCCCTGGCCGCCTTGAACGAGTTGAATGGCGTGACGGCCAGCCGCCACTGATTGCGCGCGCGGCGAAAGCGGCGCATGACGCCGCACGCTGGTAAAATGCTTAATTACCCGCAAATTTCATTGCCGCTGTCGGCGGATGCCGATGCGTAACCAGAGAGTAATTCATTGAAAGCTTACAATCTGCCCGACGATAACGGGCATTTCGGCCGGTTTGGCGGCTCGTTTGTGGCGGAAACGCTGGTGCATGCGCTGGACGAACTGCGCGATGCCTACAAAAAGTACAGCAACGACCCGGACTTTCTCAACGAATTCGCCTACGAGCTCAAGCATTTCGTGGGCCGGCCGAGCCCGCTTTATCATGCAAAGCGCTGGTCCGAGCAACTGGGCGGGGCGCAAATCTGGTTCAAGCGCGAAGACCTCAACCATACGGGCGCGCACAAGATCAACAACTGCATCGGCCAGATACTGCTGGCGCGGCGCATGGGCAAGCCGCGCATCATTGCCGAAACCGGCGCGGGCCAGCATGGGGTGGCCACGGCGACCGTGGCGGCGCGCTACGGCCTGGAATGCGTGGTCTACATGGGCAGCGAAGACGTGCGGCGCCAGGCCTCCAACGTGTACCGCATGAAACTGCTGGGCGCCACGGTGGTGCCGGTCGATTCGGGCTCGTGCACGCTCAAGGACGCGCTCAACGAAGCCATGCGCGATTGGGTCACCAATGTCGAAAATACCTTCTACATCATCGGCACCGTGGCGGGCCCGCACCCTTATCCCATGATGGTGCGCGACTTCCAGTCGGTCATCGGCACCGAGTGCATTGCGCAAATGCCGGTCGATGCCGGCCGCCAGCCCGATTACGTGGTGGCCTCGGTGGG
>NZ_DATMGA010000024.1:0-26118 GCF_035555955.1 Eoetvoesiella sp.
AGCCCAAAGAGGAAATGATGCGGGTCCTGGCCCACGTGGCCCCGCGCCTGCCCGCCAACGCGCCGCGCTACCTGATGGGGGTGGGCACGCCCGAGGATCTGGTCGAGGGCGTGAGCCGGGGCGTGGACATGTTCGACTGCGTCATGCCCACCCGCAATGCCCGCAACGGCTGGCTGTTCACCCGCTACGGCGACATCAAGATACGCAATGCGCGCTACCGCGACGACACCCGCCCGCTGGATCCCTCCTGCTCGTGCCATACCTGCCTGAACTTCTCGCGCGCCTACCTGCATCACCTGCAACGCGCCAACGAAATCACGGGATCCCGGCTGAATACCTTGCATAATCTGCATTTTTACCTGACGATCATGGGCGAAATGCGCGAGGCCATCGCCGCGGGCTCGTTCGAGCAGTGGCGGGCCCGTTTCCACGCGGACCGGGCCCGCGGCATCGAATAGGCAAGATATCGCTACAATAGACGATTCATTCAAAAAAATACCAGGAGTTGTGAATGTCCCTGATCAATACCCTTGAGCTCGTTACGGCCCAAGCCGCAGCCGCTGGAGAAGGCAATGCTTTGATGGGCATGCTGCCCATCATCCTGATGTTCGTCATCTTGTACTTCCTGATGATCCGCCCTCAGATGAAGCGCCAGAAAGACCACAAGAACATGGTTGCCGCGCTGTCCAAGGGCGACGAAATCATTACGTCCGGCGGCATGCTGGGCAAGGTCACCAAAGTCAGCGACAACTACATCACCGCCGAAGTCAGCACGCTGGCCGACAAGCCCGTCGAAGTCATCCTGCAGCGCACAGCCGTCACGTCGGTTTTGCCCAAGGGCACGATCAAGGCGCTGTAATCCAGCCGCAATACGCACCCCAGCCTTGCCTGGGGTTGTTTTTGCCTTCACCGTTGACCGATAATGAACCGTTACCCTCTCTGGAAATACATCACCGTACTCGTAGCCGTGATCATCGGCCTGATGTATACGCTGCCCAATTTTTTTGGTGAATCCCCGGCTGTGCAGATCGCCGGCGCAAAAACCGCCGTCAAGGTCGACAACCAGACCCTGGCCAGGGTGGAAACCATACTGCGCGATGCCAAAATCGAAACAACGGGCGCCTATTTCGAGATGAACGGCCCGGTCGGCACGGTGCGGGTGCGTTTCGCCACGCCCGACACCCAGCTCAAGGCCAAGGATGTCATCGAAAAAGCCCTCAACCCCGATCCTTCCGATCCCAGCTACACGGTCGCGCTGAACCTGCTGTCCGCCTCCCCCGACTGGCTGTCCGCGCTTGGGGCCAACCCCATGTACCTGGGCCTGGACCTGCGCGGCGGCGTGCACTTCCTGCTGCAGGTCGACATGCACGGCGCCCTCACCACGCGCTACGATTCTCTGGCCAATGACGTGCGCTCGACCTTGCGGGAAGCCAAGGTGCCGGTTTCGGGGGTGGAGCGCAGCGACCTGTCCGTCGTTGCCAACTTCGACAGCGCCGACGCGCGCGACAACGCTGCGTCCGAACTGCGCCGCAGCATGCCCGACATGGTGTTCACGCCCGGCAGCAGCGGCAAGACCTTCAGCCTGAAGGGCACGTTGACCGAATCGGCCATCACCCAGGTTCAGGGCAACGCCATCAAGCAGAACATCACCACGCTGCACAACCGGATCAACGAGCTGGGCGTGGCCGACCCCATCATTCAGCAGCAAGGCGGCGACCGCATCGTGGTTCAGCTGCCCGGCGTGCAGGACATCGCCAAGGCCAAGGAAATCCTCGGCCGCACGGCCACGCTTGAAATCCGCATGGTCGACGATTCGCCCACGGCCAGGGCCGCTCTGGCGGCGGGCACGGTGCCGTTCGGCCTGGAACGCTACAACGACGCCGAGGGCCGGCCCCTGCTGCTGCGCCGCCAGGTCATCCTTACCGGTGAAAACCTGCAGGACGCCCAGCCGGGACGCGACCAGCAAACCCAGCAGCCGTCGGTCAACCTGACTCTCGACGCCAAGGGCGCCCGCATTTTCCGCGACGTGACGCGCGACAACATCAACAAGCGCATGGCCATCCTGCTGTTCGAGAACGGCAAGGGCCAGGTCGTCACGGCGCCGGTCATCCGCAGCGAAATCGCCGGCGGCCACGTGCAGATCTCGGGCAACATGAGCGCCCAGGAAGCGGCCGACGTCGCCCTGCTGCTGCGTGCCGGTTCGCTGGCCGCGCCCATGAACATCATCGAAGAGCGCACCATCGGCCCAAGCCTGGGCGCCGAGAACATCAACAAGGGTTTCGACTCCACGCTGTACGGCTTCCTGGCCATTGCGGTGTTCATCATTCTTTACTACCGCCTCTTCGGCGTGTTCTCGACGCTGGGCCTGGCCTTCAACCTGCTGTTGCTGCTGGCGGTATTGTCCATGCTGCAAGCCACGCTGACGCTGCCGGGCATAGCGGCCATTGCGCTTACCCTGGGTATGGCCATCGACTCCAACGTGCTCATCAACGAACGCATCCGAGAAGAGCTACGGGCGGGGCTGTCGCCGCAACAGGCCATACATCTGGGCTTCGACCGGGCATGGGGCACGATTCTGGACTCCAACCTCACCACTCTCATCGTCGGTCTGTCGCTGCTGGCCTTCGGCACCGGCCCGATCCGCGGGTTCGCGGTGGTTCACTGCATCGGGATTCTTACGTCGATGTTCTCGTCGGTGGTCGGTGTGCGTGCACTGGTCAATCTGTGGTACGGCAGCCGGCGCAAGCTCAAAACCCTTTCCATCGGCCAGATCTGGAAACCGAACCAAGACTAAGCGTAGCCGTGGCGCCCGACGGCGCCGCGGCTCTTACACAGCAGGCAAGAGCGAAACATGGAATTTTTTCGAATCCACCGCACCATCCCCTTCATGCGCCATGCGCTGGTGCTCAACCTGATCAGCCTGATCACCTTTCTTCTGGCTGTCTTCTTCATTGCGACGCGCGGCTTCCATCTGTCGATCGAATTCACGGGCGGCACGCTCATGGAGGTGCACTATTCGCAGCCGGCGCAGGTCGACGAGATCCGCTCGGCGGTAACGTCGCTGGGCTACACGGACTTCCAGGTACAGAACTTCGGCACGTCGCAGGACGTGCTCATCCGCCTGCCGGTGCATACGGGGGAAACTTCGGCGGCGCAAAGCGATACGGTGCTCAAGGCGCTCAAGTCCAAATCCGCCGACGTGGAATTGCGCCGGGTGGAGTTCGTGGGGCCGCAGGTGGGGCAGGAACTGGTGAGCAACGGGCTGATGGCGCTGCTGTGCGTGGTGGTGGGCATCATGATCTACCTGGGCATACGGTTCGAATGGAAGTTCGCGGTGTCAGGGGTCATTGCCAACCTTCACGACGTGGTGATCATCCTGGGCTTCTTTGCGTTTTTCCAATGGGAGTTTTCGCTGGCGGTGCTGGCGGGGGTGCTGGCGGTGCTGGGCTATTCGGTGAACGAGTCGGTGGTCATCATGGACCGGATCCGCGAGAACTTCCGCAAGCAGCGCAAGAGCTCGGTGCGCGAGGTAATCAACAGCGCCATCACGCAAACGATTTCGCGTACGATCATCACACACGGTTCGACGCAGATGATGGTGCTGTCGATGTTCTTCTTCGGGGGGCCGACGTTGCATTACTTTGCGCTAGCGCTGACGATCGGTATCTGGTTCGGTATTTATTCGTCGGTATTCGTTGCGGCGGCGCTGGCGATGTGGCTAGGCGTGAAGCGCGAGGACATGCTGAAGGCAGTCAAGAAGGAAGACGACCCGGCGTCGGAACTGCTGGGCTGATTTTTTCTTGTTTGAGTTTGAAAGCCGAGATCTTGCTGGTCTCGGCTTTTTTGTTTTGGAGGTTCCGTCTCATTCGCGTCGGGCTGATTTAGGTCTGTATTCGAAGGGGGCTCTTAAAACGTGGGGCCGGGGCCAGAGGATAGCCCTCCTCGGTCACCGCCGAGTTGATGTGAACTGTGTTCAAAAAGGTCTATTAAGACGTGGCGCCGGGGCCAAGGCGGGGTTTTCCTCCTCGTGACTGGTTCGGCGCCTGCGCGCCGAACACCGCATCGCCTCGCTCGTCCGCCCCTTCGGGCTCCCTTCGCTTCCGGCTCGCTCAGCCCCGCAAGTCGGAAAACCCCGCCTTGACCCCGACACCACTGTGTTTGCTTGGCTTGAAAGTTTGCTGCGCAGTGAGGGCTGGTGTTTTGATGATGTGTTGTGTTTCGTGAATACGGCCGCGTTGACGGTTTTCGGCTGGCCGAAGAAGGCATCGCTGCGCCTGGCTCCGTCAGGCCCCTGCGGGCCTGACGGAGCCTTTGGCTTGCTTGAGATGAATATAGGGGCAGGGTAGCCGTACTAATGGGTGGTAAGTTACAGTTGAGATCACAACTACCGACTTCGGTCAAGAGTGAAAACATTAGGTGCGAGATTGGACACGGAAAAAAACTGTACATTTAGGCATGATCACTTGCTATCTTGATTCTCAAGACTACTCGGCACTCACGGATCCAAAGCTAGACGCTCCTGATCGCCGTCAAATCAAGGCTACGTTGCTCCACTTGGCACACACGAAACAAGTGCGTTTTGCGTTTTCAGCCGCAGCGGTGTGTGAGTCGGTTTCTCTGACCGCAGAGGCTACACACCTAGCCGAACTGAAAGCCGAGTTGCTTAGTGAGCTGTGTGGTCCGAACGCACTGGTTTCGTTTGATCGACTGGTAGAAGCCGAAGTAAACGCACTGGCTTGCAGATCTGGCCCGCCAACAGACATGTTCGATCCGAATGGTAGGTGGTTCCCAGAGATTTTGCTTGATGATGATCCGCAGCAATATTGGGAGAGAATTCGTCAAATAGCAGAGGAAGAGATGAGGGGCATGGGGCTTTCGCGTCAGCAACGCCGAGCCCAGTCACGAGCACTTGTCAAAAATGGCAAGCCGCGCTCGGCGCTACGTGTACATTTGACTCAGCAAGAGCCAGGTTCCCTATTGGCAGAATTGCTAAAAAAATATCCTATGCGCCCCG
Organism: Eoetvoesiella sp.; assembly: GCF_035555955.1. Classification (NCBI taxonomy): domain Bacteria; kingdom Pseudomonadati; phylum Pseudomonadota; class Betaproteobacteria; order Burkholderiales; family Alcaligenaceae; genus Eoetvoesiella; species Eoetvoesiella sp. The sequence goes on from NZ_DATMGA010000024.1 coordinate 5,015, forward strand.
AATACGCGGAAGTAATGGAAAGGTATGCGCTGGGTCGAGCATCAGAGAAGGACTTTTCCGAGGCTTTAATGAACAGTCTCACGGATCCACGTTGGATGATGAAGTGGTTCACAACGCAACATTCGATATCAAGCCCAATTGCAAATATGGTTCGTAAACCAGGACGAGAACTCGGTCAAGCAATGCGATCGTTGGCGGAGGTTTCTAGGCAGTGGGTTACGGCTCTACGAAATGCCGACCTTGACGCAAACCCAACTGGCAAACATGGCTTGATTACGTCGCGTTGGGATAAGTTGGTAGGGCAACAACTTATTGCGATAATACGACGAATGGCTAGTATGACAGGTATTAAACTGGATGAGTTCGAAGTGGGAGATGTCGGCACATACTGCCCTGGGGTATCCACAGGCGTTAGGTCTATGTACTCATCTCTCTGGGAGAATGTAGGTGGAGGGCGAAAAGAAGAACCCAGCGATAGTCAGCCAGTAGACGCGATGCACGCATTCTACGCGCCGTATGTCACAGTTTTTAGGGCCGATCGATTTATGGCGCCGCATATCCAGCGGCAGGTACGAAACGTTGGGACAATTGTAGTTCCGCGGCTTTCGCAACTAGTGGGTACGCTTGAGAAGCAACTTTTTTAATTGGCTGTCCAAAATGGGTCGGATTTGGCCATCTGTCTTTAGCTACAATCGGCCACAAGCCGTCACTGATCACCCAATCTGGATAACGGCCATCCGGGCGAGGCGGTATGCTCTCTGCCTATGTGCCAGACGGGTCGCATCAGCCCACTAATCTGTCGGCTGCTGCTATTTCTGTCTTGTTATCTTGTCTGACGCGTGGTTCCCGCATCTAAACAGTGGCTTGCAGGACAAGTTATCTGACATTCCAATGTTATGCGGCAGAACTGTCGCCCTAAAACAAAGTTGTGCCTCGTAGAATGCCATCCAATCCACTCAACGTTCATATCGATCTAGCTGCGCTGGCAGGCAACTTCTTTCGTCGCCTCCAGCATCAACTTGACGTAACCAAGGTTCTCCAGGTCGGCTGCGAAATCGTAACCGCAGAGCAAGTGGCGGAGCAAAAAGAGTTTGGAGCGTTTGTGCCGGCCGCTGGGGCGCAGCTCAAGCATGAAGATGCCAGGGCCGAGGCCCAGGATTGGCTCCTACGCGGATTCCTTAGAGACGCAATTGAGGCAACAGGCCTCTTTCTGGATGAGTGCCTCCAAGTCTGCGAAGTCTTCCCACTAGCGGCTAAGGGAACGGCGAAGGCTGCCGACGCTCACCGGGTCTTCAACGATCTTCCGCGAACGAATCACAAACTTCACTTTCCGCAAAAACTTGAGAAGCTTGAGCGACAGTTCGGGGTGACCACCCGCTTCAATGCGAACGTCCTGAGTCTTAACAAGGCTCGCACATGTGTTGTGCACCGGCTTGGGTTGGTATCGCCACTTGATGTTGACGATACCGGAACTCTGAAGGTTACCTTCCAGCACGCGAAGTTCGTTGCACGAGGCCAAGAGACTGGCCAAGAACTTGTCATCGATCGACCAGGCATCGTGACTACGGAAGACTCAATGCTGGAACTACATTTCGTCGATAGCGAGCGTCAATTTCAGGTTGGCGATCGAGTCCGTCTACAGGCGCACGAGTTGTACGACACGATCATCACCTTATGGCGATTCGGCCTCACGGCAGCACAGGCACTGGAAGCCTATGGCAGGTCACTCGGAATACAATTCCAGCAACCAGCGAGCGAGGCCTAACACTTTGCTCAACCGCACCCGCGACGGCACGCCGCTTTCGGGCATCATTTCATTCTGGCCCTGTGGAGTCCTGCCGTCGCGGGCCGGTTAGCTCAAACGTTATGCATAGAGGTGACTCAGTGAGGTGCACGCTCGAATCCGTCAAGAGAACGCTCCGCGACCGTCATACCATCGGCACGCTCGTAGACGAAGGCGATCTCGCGAAAAGATTGAACGGGATTTCCGTGCCCACTTGGTGTCGCGCCAGGGCGAAAGCGAACCTATAGACGACTTGGATCTCTCGCGATCCTTACTGTCGCAAGCCGCACCGTTACCGAAGTCTGTGACAGAGAAAAAGGTTCGGCTCACGATTAGGGTTTCGGGCTCACCGTATGCCGCGTCGCATGCGGTATGCACGGCGTTCAACTTCGAATTCGGTGAGACTCTTGGCGTCCCAATCAAGATTGAGCAATCTGCGGGATTTGCGTCGGCTGACCTCGCAGACCTCTTCATTCACTCGAAAATCGCACTAGAGATGCTACCGCTCACGAAAGGTGACTGACTTGATGCCTGTGTCTGTCTTCACTTTTCCGACTCCGAGCTAGAGCATCTAAAAGCACGCTTTCGGCCGAGAACTGATTACTCCAACTCCATGCTGATAACATCCGCAATGGTACGCGCCGCCTTGGGGGAACCGATTCACTATCCGACCGACTCAGTAGTCACTGCGGAGCTGTCAAAGCTGGTGCGCCTTCAGAAAGGAACGGGGATGATGCATAACAGGTCGTTCGATGCGGACACGAGGCACCCTGCCGGCGAGTGCAGGTCAACTCCAACGTTGAACGACAGCTTTCGCTAAAGCTCAACGGCGGCAACGGGTCGAAATGCCGCCTTTCATAACTGATTATTTTCTACCAGAAGAACTAACTGGGTAACGTCAAAATTTGGCTTTATAACGAAATCGAATCGACTTGTAAGCTGTGAGTACTCATGGATTAGCATAGCCCTCGCTCGCTTGCTAAAAAATCGGCTAGTGCGGAACTATATTGCTCCACTACAATTTTTTTAATAGTGTTATTTATGTTCAACAAATCAACTTTAGCATTGCTCTTCAAGCACTTTGACAAGACAGTCTGCCTAAAGTGGTCCACGATCGGTGTTTTTGTGGGTATCCTTGGCTGGATATGGGGCCAGTCAAAGATTCCTACAACGATACTCAAGTTCGCATCCGGCTTTGGGTGGATGCTTATTGCTCCGATGCTTGTAGCAAGCATTCTTTTCTTAGTAGCATACTTTTCAAAAGGACGAAAGAGCCATCTTGCCTATGGGGACTTTCAAAACGCAGTTGCCTGGGCCCATCCGAAACTATTACGAGCGATATCAGTTTTTCTTGGTCTCATGTTGAGTGCGGCGGTTTGCTGGGCCGTGACGGATAGTATCTACGCGTTAAAGACAGTGCTTCTAAGTGCTTTACTTAATGGCGTATTGCTCTGGATCTGGGCAGCGCTATTGGTAACCGCTGATGAGCTATCAAAGCGTTTTGCTTTAGCCAACTTATAATTTGATGCTATCGTTGCCTAACATAGCAGTTGAGTGAATTTACGCAAAATTCCCCACTTCTATATTTGAGTGGCGATGCGTACTCATTGCTACTGACAGCTTCGGGCTGCGGATAGCGGCCACTCATAGTGAATTAAATCCAGACTAGTTACTGTTGATCCAGTCCTGTGTATCTCGGACGAACCAGGGAAGATTCAACCTCTCCCCCTCACCCGCCCGTATGGTCAAGCGCTGGCCCGAGGGCCCAGAAGTGTTATTCGTATTCTGTGCCGTGGAAGATGGTCGAGATCGGTAGGCCAGATCGGTTTGCTGAGGTGGGTTATTTGCGCAAGCGGAAATCGACGCGCATGCGACGGCGGCAAGGACTGGCCGTAGTAATAAGTATAGGGTCTTCATGATGTTCTGGTTCCCGCGGGCGGCACGGGCCTGGGTGCCGGGCAATCAAGGCCTCTTTTCATAGCTTACTCGCAATACGCAGCCGCCGTCAGCGCTTCGCGTTCTTCAGCACTCATCTCCACAACCACCGGACTCGGTCATTACCGATGCGAAGCAATTGCAGCCCCCCCGCTGATTGACAAGAAGCATGCCCGTACCGGAGCGGCGGATAAATGCCTGCATCGACGTTCTGGCAATTATCGATTACATGCCGGACAATAAGCTCTGATGCCGCGCCGTCGTGGCCCCCCCCCACGCAATACTCCTCAACCTCTCTACCGCAAGGCCACACCATGACTACAGGAACTGTTACCCTCCACCGCGTCTTGAACGCGCCGCCCGAGCGGGTTTATCGGGCTTTTCTGGAAGCCGATGCGCTGGCGAAGTGGCTGCCGCCCTACGGGTTCACCTGCGTGGTTCATCAGATGGATGCGCGGGTTGGCGGGACGCACCGAATGTCGTTCCGCAATTTCGGCACGGGCAATGGCCACTCGTTCGGCGGGGAGTATCTGGAATTGGTGCCGTTCGAGAAAATCCGCTATACGGATCGGTTCGACGATCCGCATCTGCTTGGGGAGATGCAGGTCACGGTTTCGCTGCGGGAGCTGTTGTGCGGAACGGAACTCAGCATTATTCAAGAAGGTATCCCCGAGACTATTCCTGTGGAGATGTGTTATCTGGGCTGGCAGGAATCGCTGGCTCAACTGGCAAAGCTCGTGGAGCCGACTATTCCGGATTGATCAGCGCCGTGATCGGGGTGGCGGGAAGGCGGAACTGACAGGCGAAGGCAGACCAGGCGTCTACGCGCTAACATGGCGCCAAAGTCATTAAAAGAAGCCTCATGAACGACAAATCCAATACTCCCGCCCCCGCAACCGCGGTTGATTCCGACGCTTCGACCGCCGAAAAACCCGTTGCCCATCGGGGCTGGATTCTGGCGGCGCTGATGCTGACCATGACTCTGGCCGCCATGGACATTACCATCGTGGCCACGGCCGTTCCGCAGATCGTGGGCGATCTGGGCGGCTTCAATCTGTTCAGCTGGCTGTTCTCCATTTATCTGCTGGCACAGACGGTCACCATTCCCATCTACGGCAAGCTGGCCGACATGTATGGGCGCAAGCCGGTGCTGATAGGCGGCACCATTCTTTTTCTGGCGGGCTCGGCGCTGTGCGGCTTGGCCTGGGGCATGGTTCCGCTGATCGTGTTCCGCTGCCTGCAGGGCCTGGGCGCGGGGTCCATCATGGCCACGGTCAATACGCTGGCGGGCGATCTGTATTCGCTGGAGGAACGGGCCCGCATCCAGGGCTGGCTTTCCAGCGTGTGGGGCATCGCGGCCATTGCGGGGCCGACGCTGGGCGGGGCGTTTGCGGAATACGCGACCTGGCACTGGGTCTTTCTGATCAATCTGCCCATCGGGCTGGTGGCCTTGTTCCTTATCGCGCGTTATCTGCACGAGCATGCGCCGGCGCGGCGCCATGCGGTCGATTACGCGGGAGCCATTCTGATGATGCTGTCGGGAGCGACGGTGGTGTTCGGCATGCTCCAGGGCGGCAATGCCTGGGCCTGGTTTTCGCCGCCCAGCCTTATCACCTTCGGACTGGCGGTGGTTCTAATTGCCGCGACCATTGTGCGTGAACGGCGGGCGCCGGAACCGATCATGCCCGGTTGGATTTGGCGCCGCCGCGTGCTGCTGGGCTCGAACCTGGGCGCGGCGGGCATGGGCCTGGTGATGATGGCGCCCAGCACCTACCTGCCGGTGTTTGCGCAGTCGGTCCTCAAGCTTGGGGCGATTTGGGCCGGCCTGGTGCTGGCCAGCATGAGCATAGGCTGGGTTCTGGCTTCGTCATGGTCGGGCAAGCTCTATCTGCGCATCGGCTTTCGCGATACGGCTCTCATAGGGGCCGTCCTGATGATGGCGGGAGTCCTGGGCTTCGTCGTGCTGCCCCCCTCTCCGTCAGCCTGGCTCGTCGTCGCGGTTCAGGTGCTGCTGGGCGCGGGTTTCGGGCTGGTGTCCACACCGTTGCTGGTGGGCGTGCAGTCCATCGTGCCCTGGAACCAGCGCGGCGTGGTCACCAGTGCGAACATGTGGTCGCGCTATCTGGGGCAAAGCCTGGGCGCGGCAATCGTGGGGGCTATCTTCAACGCCACGATGCAGTCCAGCATCGAGAACGCGCCGGCGGAACTGGCCGGAACCCTGCCTCCCGTGGACAACGTCGTCGGGGCATTGCAGTCCAACACTCTGGGAACCACGGGCCACGAATACCTGCTGTCGGCCTTCGACACTGCCACGCACCACGTGTATAACGGCATGGCTCTTGCCGCAGCCGCAACCGTGCTGCTGATCTTGTTCGTGACACCGCGCCATCCTGGCGTGGACGCGGGCGCATCGGCGACAGCACCCAACCGTTGAATGAATGGACGACCAGGGTTTCGCCGCTAATCACGACCGCGAGGCCGGGAGCGTCTGTGCCGGTAAGCGAAGTTGGAGCAAGCGACCTGAGCGCACCGGTGCAGACGCTCCCCGGCCGCTCAAAAACTCAAAAACAACCGCCGCAATAACAAGGATCCAGGGCGGATACGCCTCAAAGGCTGGCCCAATCGTCATGACAGGCTTCTCATCCGTGCCTGCATGGCTTCGGCCAATGCAAACGCTTGAATCGAAAATGCCCTAGCTGGCGTAGGCGGCGGCCACGTCGCTCTTGAGCTTGTCGAGCGCGGTCTTCGAGAAATAGCGCCCCTTAAGGATGACGCCAGAGATCTTGCCAAGGTTATCGACACCGTCGATCGGGTTGGCATCCAACAGGACGAGGTCGGCGTTCTTGCCCACCTCCACCGTACCCATGCTGGCTTGGCGCTTCAGGAATTCGGCGGGATTCAGCGTTGTCGTCTGCAGCACCTCGAGCGGTGACAGGCCCGCCGCGGCCAGTTCGTGGAACTCCTGCTGCAGGCTGAAGCCCGGAACGACCCAGGCGCCGCCGACGTCCGAACCAGCGAGCATTTTCACGCCGTTGCGCTTCATCAGCAGTGTGACGCGCTTTTGCAGCTCGTAGTAATCATGCAGGGTCTCAACCGCGGTGACCGGCATGGTCGAGAACTGATCGGCAGTCTGCTGCCAGAGTGCAAGCCTGGACTTTGCCACGTACACAAGATCCGGGGCCTGTGTATAGACGGGATCGTCGCCCCAGTCCTGAGTGCGCAGCCGAATGAGCGTCGGCGTCTGCCAGGTGTTGTTGCGCACGAAGGTCTGGCTCAGCGACTTGCACAATGCTTCGTCATAGGTGTCCAGGACGCGCTGGTAGAACGGCGCGTTCTGGGCGCCGTCGTAGGCCCTGGGGTTGAGGATGAAGTTGCTTAGGCTAAAAGGCGGCGGCGGAGGGGGAACCGGCTTGAAGCTTTGCACCAGGAAATCCGCGCGAATGCTCTGGGCCTGTGTGGAGCAGTCCATGATCAGCCCAATGCCCGCGCCAAGGTGGTCCACCGACGGGATGCCGCGGTTGCTCGCATCGAAAGCGCTTTCGGCCGGATCCAGGTGTTCCTCGACGCCATCGAAGATGACTTCGGGCGCGTCGATGCGGCCTGCCGCGCTGTCGGCGTTCACTTGCTTGCCACGCGCTATATTGGCGTCGGTCGTACTCTCCTCGCGAAACGCCGTGATTCCGTTGGCGATCAGCAGGGGGAAGAACGTAGGCTGCAAGTCGGCGGTCTCCACCACGTGCGCGTGCATGTCGACGAAGCCCGGCACGACGTACTTACCCAAAGCGTCCACCACTTGCGCGGTGCCGGCCGTGAGCACCGGATCGCTGGTGATCGTCTTAATCTTCCCGCCATCCACGACAATGGTTTTTCCGAGCATAAGGGAACCGTCGCGCGTATCGACGATCGTCGCGTTGCGGATCACGACGCCCTGTGTCACTTCGGCCCAATCGCCGCCGCCATCGTTACATGCCGCCAACAGCGATCCTACCGCGACGGCGCAAAGAACGCCGAGAAGCCGCTTTCTGATCTTGATGTTCACACATGCCCCGTCTTGGCTTATTTTCTTGATGCTCATCCTTGCCTCCTTTTGAATTTTTGATCCAGCATCCGTCTGTGCTCCGCCGGGCAGCAAGAGGCCCCCGAGATAGCCACCACGTCCATCTCGGGGGCCTCTTGCTGCAAGCCGAACTATAGGTGCTGCACCATTGCTTGAGGAGATGGCATTTCCGTCGGAATGATACGTTCATGGCATCAATTTGGCTGGATTTCAGGGTTTCCTGATATCAGCGACAAGTACCGGCTGATAGCCGGGCCGCACAGCCCACTTCACCACCCGAAGAATCCGGCGCACAACCCCATCCAGAGTGCAATCGCAAAACACCCCGCGTCATCCGCAAAATGCTCTTGAACCTAGGGAAATCCATAGCTTAAATCATATTAACTATTATAGTAATCTGATTTTAAATAAAAAAAATACTTTCATTTTTACAATATAGCAGCATGCCACTCATGAAAGAATCCGCATTCGATTCAGTTGCTTACCGCTTTCTCGCCGGACTTGGCGCGCGGGGTATTTCCACCGTCCTAGCCAATGCCGGGACCGATTTTGCTCCGCTGATCGAGGCTCGGGCCCTGGGCCGGCTCCGTGGCGCAACCATGCCGCGCTTCGTCAATGTTCCTCACGAACAAACGGCCGTATCCATTGCGCATGGAGCTCACTTGGTCGACGAGCTACCGCAGGTGGTCGGCGTCCACCATACGGTGGGCACGGCAAATACCGTTTCGGCGGTCATGACGGCCTCCCGCGAGCGCATCCCATTGATACTATTCGCCGGCCGAGCACCCTCGACCGAACACGGAAGCATCGGCTCACGCGATGTTGTCGTGCACTGGGGCACCGATACTTTCGACCAAGGGGGCATGCTGCGGGAGTACACAAAATGGGATCACGAGCTGCGTGAAGGCCAATGCGTCGAGGACATTCTCGACCGCGCCATCGACATCGCCATGACCGCCCCGCGCGGCCCCGTCTATCTCACGTTGCCGCGCGAGGTTCTCGCCGCCCAACCCGCCGCGGCCGCCCCGGCTGGCCGCCCCAGAACCGGGGCGACCGGCGCGCACCCGGCCAAAGCGGCCATAGATCAATTGGCTGATTGGCTGATAGCGGCGCAGCACCCATTGATCATCACGTCGTCGGCAGGCCGCGACGCCGCGGCGCCGGAAGCGCTGGCGGCCCTGGCTGAAGCCGCCGCGGTGCCGGTCATAGAACACTACCCAAGGGTGGTCAACCTGCCCGGCACGCATCCCTTCCACGCCGGTTTCAACCCGGCCAGCTTGATGGCCGACGCGGACCTGATCATCGTGCTCGACTGCGAAGTGCCCTGGCTGCCCCGCGAATCCAAGCCTCCCGCAAACGCAAAGATCGTGCACATCGGAACAGACCCTCTGTACAAGCGCATCCCGGTTCGCTCTTTCCCCGTCGATGCCGCTATCGTCAGCGAGACCGGCGCCGCGCTTACCGCATTGCAAGAGGCGCTGAAGCAGCGATGCGCATCCGACACGCCAGCCATGGCGCAGCGCCGCGAGCTGGCCCGGCAGCGCAAGCGCCTTCAATATTGCACCGTGCGAAACAAGCGCCAAGACGCGGCCGAAGGCACGGCCATCGATCTTCCATGGCTCAGTGTATGCCTACGTGACATTGTCGATAGCCATACCATTGTGCTCAATGAGTACGGCCTGGATCTGAGCCTGATGGAATTCGCGGATACCGGGTCGTTCTTCAGCGCTGGAATCTCGGGCGCTCTCGGTTGGACGATGGGCGCGGCGCTTGGCGTGCAAATGGCTGCGCCGCACAAGACCGCCATTGCGGTGGTCGGCGATGGGTCTTACATTTTCGGCAACCCCGTTTCCTGCCACTACCTCGCCCAGGCAGAGCACTTGCCCATTCTAACCATCGTCGTCAACAACGGAGGCTACGCCGCGGTGCGCCGCGCCGTCGAGGTCGTATATCCATCGGGCATCGCCCTGCAAGAACCAGCGATGCCATTGGCCAGCTTCCATCCTCAGCCCGATTACGAGGGCGTGGCGGCCGCATGCGGCGCCCACGCGGAACGAGTCGAATCACGCAGCCAGCTGCCCGAACGGCTGCGCGCGGCATTGCACATCGTACGCACTCAACGCAGGCAAGTCCTGCTCAACGTAATCTGCCAACCCTGAATCCACAAGGAGCCGCCATGTCCGCAATCGTACGTCACCACAAGAACACCCGCATGAGCCAGATCGTCATCCACAATGGAGTTGCCTATCTGTCGGGGCAGGTATGCCCGGACTTTCTGCAAAGCAGCCCTCCCATCGAGGAGCAGACTCGCAGCGTGCTCGCATGCATCGAAAAACTGCTGGCCGAGGCGGGGACCGTCAAGTCGAAGCTCTTGACGGCGCAGATATGGCTGGCCGACGTTTCCGAGTTCGACAGAATGAACGCCGTCTGGGAAGCCTGGATCGATCCCGAAAACCCACCCGCCCGCGCCACCTGCGGCGTCACACTGGGGCATCCCAATGTGCGTGTGGAAATCACTGTCAGCGCCGCGGTTTGAGCTGATCTTCCATCCCTCTTTCGACCTACTGGAGAAAGCACATGCATGCCATCAAATGGATCCTGCTGTTTGCAACGCTCATCGGCTTTGTTCCGGCCGCATCGACCCAGTCGCTTCCCACCATCAAAGTCGCCTTCAACGTGCCCGGCGACGAGGCCAAGCTGCTGATGCGCGCGCATCCCGAATACTTCCCCGCCATCGGCCGCGACTACCAAATCAACTGGATGCAGTTGCAAGGAACAGCCACGGTGTCGCAGGCATTGATTGCGGGCACAGCGGATTGCGGCGTCAACGCGCCGCTGACTCTCGCCCAGGCCATCACGGGCGCGGGGCTGAAACCAATACTCATCGGCGCGATCATCGGCGAATCGCCGCAATCCTTCACCAGCTATTGGGCGGTCAAGGAGGACTCCCCGATACGAACAGTAAAAGACCTGAAAGGCAAAACAGTGGCGGTGAACACCATCGGCTCGCAACTGGATGCATTTACACGCATATGGCTGAAGCAGAACGGCCTTGACCCCAAACACGATGTAAATATCGCCGAAGTCCCGTTTCCCCTGAGCGAAGCAGCTCTGCGCCAGGGAAGGGTGGACGCGATCGTCCTGGTGCAGCCTTTTGCCACAAGGGCGGAAAAAACCGGCGGACTGCGCAAGCTGGGCGCGTTGCGCGACGTACAGCCCAATCTGCTGAATCTGGTCGAAGCATGCCGCCAGGATTTCGTCGACGCCCATCCAAAGGTCGCGGCACAATATGCCCGGGACTTTGCCGCGGCTTCCAAGCGCTTCTCGCAGGATCACGCCGCCTCCATCGCTCTCCTGTCGGACATCCTGAAAATGCCCAAGCCCGCCCTGGAAAGCTTCATGTTCACGTCTCACGATTACCAGCGCTATCCCGACGGAGCCGTCGACGTCCAGGTCGTGCAGAAAAGCTTCGACCTCTTCTACGACAATGGATTGCTGGCGAAAAAACTCGACGCGAACGCGTATATCCGCCCCGGAATCTCGCTGGTCGCCCATCAGGACTCGAAATGACCAGCGCCCGCCTCCAAGCCTCCCAGGACGCGGTGCTTGAGCTGGACGGCATCGGCAAGCGCTTCGACAGCCCCGCATCCACGTTCGTTGCCCTGGACGGCATCGACATGCAGGTACAGCCAGGAGAATTCGTATCCATACTGGGCCCCAGCGGCTGCGGCAAGAGCACACTGCTGTACATGATAGGGGGGTTCATCCCTCCAAGCTCGGGTGCCATCCGCGCGGCGGGAGCGCCGGTTACCGGCCCCGGACGTGATCGCGGCATCGTATTCCAGGACGCGGCCTTGTTTCCATGGCTGACCGTCGCCGCCAATATCGGCTACGGCTTGCGTGAAGGCGGCATGAATCGCGGCGACGTAGCCCGAACCGTCGCCTCCATGCTGTCGCTCGTGCACCTGGACGGCTTCGCCGATTTCTACCCAGGCCAGCTATCCGGAGGAATGCGTCAACGCGTGGCGATCGCGCGCACATTAGCCTATGACCCAGCCATCCTGCTCATGGACGAACCGTTCGGCGCACTTGACGCATATACGCGCACAGTGCTGCAGGACGAGCTGCTCTCCATTCAGGACCACCAAAAAAAGACCGTCGTCTTTGTAACGCACAGCGTGGACGAAGCCGTCTATCTTTCGGATCGTGTGGTGGTGCTGAACCGTTCTCCAGGGCGGATCCACGATGAGGTTCGGATAAATCTGCCGCGCCCGCGAATCCGGCAGGAACTGCTCCGGTGCGATGCCTATCAAGAGCACGTGATATCGCTGGGCAAAACCATGATGCACATGCACTCCCATGAGTAGCTCCGCCAAGCGCCATCCGCGGAAAACACGGGCGCTGTACTATCTGGCCACCCTGGCCGCCCTGCTGCTCATTTGGCAATGCCTGGCCAACGCGGTTCAGGCCGACTATCTGCCGGGCCCGGTCAAGGTGCTGCCCCGGCTCGTAGAGCTCATGAGCGAGGCCACGCTATGGAGCGCGCTGGCATCGAGCTTGTTGCGCCTGGCCATCAGCTTCATCCTGGCGCTGGCCGGAGGTGTCGCGCTGGGCCTGGCCATCGGCCGGATTCCAGTGCTGCGCGCCTTGGTCGACCCCATCCTTTCGCTGAGCTACCCCATTCCCAAGGCTGCAATATTGCCCATCGTAATGCTCTGGTTCGGCGCTGGAGACGTCTCCCAGATCTTCGTCATCGCCACAACCGCAACGCTGCCCGTGATCTACCACACGGCGGACGGCGCAAGCCGCGTCAACGAACAACTGCTATGGGCTTCCGCCTCGATGGGCAGCAAGCCGTTGACGCGTCTTTGGCGCATAGTCCTGCCGGCCACGTTGCCGGAAATCGCCGCTGGCAGCCGCACGGCCATCGTCATGGGCTTGATCGTAATGGTAACGGCCGAGATGATCTCTCGCACGAACGGCATAGGCAGCCTGCTCTTCGTGCATTTCGATATGGGGCAAAACACAGACATGTACGCCCTGATCCTCCTGCTCGGCATAGTGGGGCTTGCCCTGGACAATCTACTCGACTGGCCGTTTCGCCGCCTGACGCAATGGACAACGAAACGATGAACGCGCCTACAACCTCCCCGCCGCGCTGGCTCAGCCTGGTTCCCATCCTCGGCCTGCTGATTGCCTGGGAAGCTTTTTGCCGGCTCGGGTCCATTTCGCCGGGCGTGCTTCCTCCCCCTTCGTCGGTGGCGATGCACGCCGCGGCGTTCTTTACAGATCCACATTCCCTGGTCCAACTCGGCATCACCATGCGGCGGCTGGCGGCTGGCCTGGTTCTGGCCGTGATCCTGGGAGTCATGCTCGGCATTTGCGCATCGCTGTTTCGCTGGACCACCGAGGTGCTCGAAATCCTGATCGGCATTTTGGCGCCGCTGCCCAAAATCGCCATTTATCCTGCCTTGCTGCTGACCCTGGGTTTTGGGGACGCTTCGAAAATCGCCCTGGTCTCGATAGACGCCATGTTTCCCATCACGATCGCCACCTTCCAGGCGGTACGGTTGATAGACAAAAAGCTGCTATGGTCGGCCGCCGCCATGGGAACCTCGCGAATCCATATTCTGCACAAGGTCGTGCTGCCGGCCTGCCTGCCATCCATCATTACCGGCGTACGCGTGGGCTCGGTTATCAGCTGCATCGTCGTGCTGCTGGCGGAAATGCTGGCATCCACCGACGGCCTCGGGCACATGCTGGTAACGGCCTCGCGCAGTTTTCGCACGGCGGACATGTTCGTCCCCATCGTCATCATGTCGCTCATCGGCTTTTCACTGGACAAGGCGCTCGGACGCGGCGCGCGCGCCGCCGCGCACCGCTGAAACAGCCCACAACTCATGGCACAATGCAGGCATGAAGACCGTCGAGCCGACTGAACCCCCCGTCAAAAAACGCCGAACGCGAAAAAAGGAACTTCCGTTTTCCGTACCCGCCTACCCTCGGCCAGACGAGCAACTGGTCGAGAAGATGAGCGCGCAAATCTTCAACGGACATTTCTTCGACGAATACCTCGCCGCGCTATTGGCTCGCGCGAGCGCGGCCGTCTCCGCCGAGTTCAACGAAGACGTGACCCGAACGGGACTGCCGATACTTCATTGGCGCGTATTGGCCACTCTGTACGACGCGAACGAAATGCCCATGTCGAAAATCGCCGAGCTGACGCTGATTCCCCTGCCCACACTGACCCGACTGGTTCGGCGCCTGGAATTGGCTGGCAACGTACGTCTCGATAAAGATCCTCAAGACCGGCGCACGACACGCGTTCACATCGAGCCAGCGGGCCGAGAAAAGGTTGGAGGCCTGGTCGCCATGGCCAAGGAACGCCAGCGTGTCCTGCTCGAAGGCGTCGAAAACGCCGAAGCCCTGAAAACATCATTGCGCCACTTGATCGCATTCTGCGCCGCCCGCCGCCGCAGGCATAAAGTCATTACCTAATCCATCAAGCCGGCGCCTTGCCGCCACGCCAATCCCCCGCAAACCCGCGTGCCGGCTACCGGCTCGCTCAGGCTCAAACACGCCCATATACCCAAAACGCATATGTAAATACCCTTATATTCGTTTTGTATTTAACCCATCATCTATAGAATAAATCCCCATATAACCCGCTACACAAGAGAACCCGTCAATGAGCCGCCTCGCTATACAAACCATCGAAACAGCCCCTGCCGAAGCCAAAGAACGCCTCGAAAACGTCAAGAAAAGCAACGGTTTCATCCCCAACCTCATTGGCGTGCTCGCCAATGCCCCCACCGCCCTGGAAACCTACCAGGTAGTCGGCGCCATCAACGGCCGCAACTCCCTTTCGGCCGCCGAGCGCGAAGTCGTCCAGATCACCGCCGCCGCCAATAACGGCTGCGGCTTCTGCGTGGCCGGCCACACCGCCATCGCCCGCAAAAAGCTGGCCATGCCCGAAGACATCATCGAAGCGCTGCGCGGCACCAAGGCGCTCAGCGACCCCAAGCTCAACCAACTGGCCCGTTTCACGCTGGCCGTCATGGAGTCCAAGGGCCAGGTCGCCGACGACGAGCTCAACGATTTCCTGGCCGCCGGCTACAACCAGCAGCAGGCCCTTGAGGTCGTCCTGGGCGTCAGCCTGGCCACGCTGTGCAATTACGCCAACAACCTGGCCAAAACGCCCATCAACCCCGAACTCCAGCCTTTCGCCTGACCTTTCCCGTCAGGCCGCCCTCAAACGAAACGCCCCTTCGGGGGCGGCGAGACGAGGGGATTTTTGTTACCGCATCACAAGGACCACAGCCGTGAGCCAAGCCGATTCCGCCACCCCATTCTTTCAGGCCATTGCCGAGCAGATCCGAACCGAACTGGCTCCGATCACCCAGGCCATTGACCAGAAAGGCCTGTACCCCGGCGATTTCATGCATCACCTGGGGGCTTTGGGCGGGTTCGGCGCTGCGCTGTCCGCCTCGGAAGGCGGCTCCGGCCTGAGCCTGGCGGAACAAATCGAAATCACGACGCAAGTCGGGCGCGAATGCGGCTCCACCGCCTTCCTGGTGTGGTGCCAGTCCAGTTGCGGCTGGTACCTGAAGCATTCGCCCAACACCCCGGTGCGCGAGCGCTATCTGGAACAGGTGGCACGAGGCGAGCTGCTGGCCGGCACGGGCATGTCCAATGCCGTCAAGCACTTGGCCGGCATCGAGAAAATCCATCTGCGCGCGCAGCGCGAAGACGGCGGCTACGTTGTCAATGGCTCGCTGCCCTGGGTTTCCAATGTCGGCGACGGCCATCTGGCCATCGTGGCGGCTTCGGTCGAGGACGGCGGCTACATCATGTTTGCCGTTCCCAGCACCTCGGAAGGCCTGGAAACCAGGGCGTGCCTGGAGTTCTCGGGCCTGGAGGGAACCCAGACCCTGAACCTGCGGTTCCGCAACGTCCATGTCCCGGACGAAGACGTCCTGGCGCATCCCGAACAGTTCGCCGCCTACGTCAAGCGCATCAAGCCCGGCTTCGTGCTCGGCCAAACAGGCATGGGCTTCGGCATTGTCGAAGGCTGCCTGGCCATCATGCGCGAAAGCAATGCCAGCACCGGCCACGTCAACATCTTCCTCGACGACCAGGAAGCCGATCTTGCCGCGCAATTGGCCGCCTTGAAGACGCAGGCGGCGGTTCTGGCCCGCCAGGCCCAGGCAGGCGGCACCCCCATCCTGCCCGTGCTGAAGCTGCGCGCCGCCGTCAGCGAACTGACGCTGAAGGCCGCCAACTCCGCCGTCCTGCATGCCGGCGCCAAAGGCTACCTCATGCTGCACCCGGCGCAGCGGCGCCTGCGCGAAGCGGTGTTCGTGGCCATCGTCACCCCGGCGCTGAAGCACCTGCGCAAGGAAATCCACGACATCGAACAGGCCGCCCACGAGCAGCACGACGCGGGCCTCCCGGCGCAAAGCACACGCTACTCATTGTTTGCCAACCAATAAATATCCATACAGGTAAGAATTTTCCATGACGACACCGACGCCCACGGGCGACAACATCGTCCTGGGCGCGCAAGGCATCGAATTACGCTATTCGCGCCCGAACCAGCCGCCCAACACCGTGTTGCGCGATTTCTCGCTGCAACTGGCCAAGGGCGAAATCGTCGCCCTGCTCGGCCCCAGCGGGGTCGGCAAGTCGTCCCTGCTGCGCGTACTGGCGGGCCTGCAAACCGCCAGCGAAGGCACAGTGCACGTGCATGGCGAACGCCTGCACGGCCCTCACCCCCGCCTGAGCTTCGTTTTCCAGGACGCCGCCCTGCTGCCGTGGCTGAACCTGCAGGAAAACGTTGGTTTCGGCCTGGACTTCAAGCACCAGCCCGTCATTTCCAAGGCCGAAAAGCAGGCCCGGATCAACGCGGCCATTGCCGACGTCGACCTGCTGGGTGCGCAAGAACGCTATCCCTCGGAATTGTCGGGCGGCATGGCGCAGCGCACCGCGCTGGCCCGCAGCCTAGCCCGCCAGCCTGAAATCCTGCTGCTGGACGAACCCTTCAGCGCCCTGGACGAGATCACCCGCGCGGACATGCAAACCCTGCTCCTGCGCATCACGTCCAAATACGACACCTCGGCCATCCTGGTTACGCACGACATCGACGAAGCGCTGACCGTGGCCGACCGCATCCTGCTGATCGGCCACGCCCCCGGGCGCCTGATCGGCGAATGGCGCGTCGAGGACGCTCATCCGCGCGACACCACCACTCCAGAAATCACCGGCATCCGCGTCCAGATCATGCAAGCCCTGCGCGACGCCCGGAATGCCGCGCATCATACCGAACAACCCGCACGCCAGCAGGCCCTGAATTCCTAGGAAGACCAACATGACCAAATCCGCAGACTCCTTCGGCTCCGTGAAAGCCCGCCGGCAATTCCTGAAGCTGTCCACCATGTTCACCGCCATGGGCGCCCTGCCGCTGCTGCAAATGCATAATGCGGCGCGTGCCGCCGAGCCCGACGCGCCGCTGCGCATCGGCTACCTGCCCATCACCGACGCCACGCCGCTGCTGGTGGCCCACCACAACAACCTGTTCCAGAACCAGGGCCTCAACGTCGACAAACCCCGCATGTTCCGCAGCTGGGCGCAACTGGTCGAGGCGTTTCTTTCGGGCCAGGTCAACGCCGTGCACCTGCTGTCCCCCATGACGGTCTGGGCCCGCTACGGCAGCCAGTCCAAGGCCAAGGTCGTCGCCTGGAACCACATGTCGGGCTCCGCGCTGACCGTGCTGCCGCACATCAACGACCTGCAGGACCTGGGCGGCACGACCGTCGCCATCCCGTTCTGGTATTCGCTGCACAACATCGTGCTGCAGCACCTGTTCCAGAGCAAGGGCATCGAAGCCATCAGCGACGGCACGCCCACGGCCAAGCAGGTCAAGCTGGTCGTCATGGCCCCCTCCGACATGGTGCCGGCGCTGGCCAACAAGCAAATCTCGGGCTACATCGTGGCCGAGCCGTTCAACGCCTCGGCCGAGGTTCTCAAGATCGGCAAGATCCTGCGCTTTACCGGCGACGTCTGGAAAGACCACGCCTGCTGTGTCGTGCTGATGCACGAACAAGATTTGGAACAGCGCCCCGAATGGAGCCAGAAGGTCGTGAACGGCATCGTCCAGGCCCAGGCCTGGATCCTGGATCACCGCAAGGAAACCGCCCACATCCTGTCCAAGGAAAACGCCCAGCACTACACGCCACACTCCTACGAGTCCCTGGCGCGGGTTCTGGAGCCCGAGCTCATGAACACCGCCCTGTACGAATCGACCGGCGCCATCGTGCACGATGGCTGGAAGGAAAAGCGCATCGACTTCCAGCCCTACCCCTTCCCCAGCTACACCGAAGAGCTCATCCGCAAGCTCAAGACCACGCTGGTGCTGGGCAAGAACGATTTCCTGGGCAAGCTCGATCCCGCTTTCGTCGCCGGCGACCTGGTGGACGACCGCTACGTCAAGAAGGCGATCCAGAGCGTGGGCGGCATGGCCAAGTTCGGCCTGCCCGAGTCTTACGAACGCAAGGAAACCATTAGCAGCACCTAACCCGGACGGCGGGCGCCGCCGCCCGCCGCCCAACGAAGCACTATCATGAACAGAAGTTTAAGAACCGCGAATTTGAGTTCCAGGCTGGCGCTGAGCGTCGCAGGCCTGGTCGCCCTGGTCGTGCTGTGGGGAATCGGAACGTACTGGCTCAAGGGCAGCATCGAAATGGCCCGCCTGCTGAGCCCCAGCCCCACCTTCCACAGCCTGTACCATCTGCTGGCCGACAACCAGCTCACCATGCACACCATGATGAGCATGAAGCGCGTCCTGGTCGGCCTGGGGCTGGCCCTGGTCATGGGCATCCCCATCGGGCTGGCCATCGGCTCGTCCCGCGCGCTGGAAAACAGCACCAGCAGCGCCTTCCAGTTCCTGCGCATGATTTCCCCGCTGTCGTGGATGCCCATTGCCGTCATGGTCTTCGGCATCGGCGACGCGCCCATCTACTTCCTGCTTACCTTCGCCGCCATCTGGCCCATCATCCTGAACACGGCGGCGGGCGTGCGCCAGCTCAATCCCAGGTGGCTGATGCTGGCGAAAAGCCTTAGCGCCACGCGCAGCGAAGTGCTGTTCAGAATCGTACTGCCAGGCATACTGGGGCATATTCTTACCGGTGTGCGCCTGGCCATCGGCATCATCTGGATCGTGCTGGTGCCCTGCGAAATGCTGGGAGTCAGCTCGGGCCTGGGCTATTTCATTCTGGACACCCGCGACCGCCTGGCCTATTCGGAGCTCATGGCCGTCATCGTCCTGATCGGGGCGCTGGGCTATTTGCTGGACGTCATCGCGCAAAAGCTGTACCAATACTGGACCCACACGCCCGGCTAGTATGCCGTTCGGCTAGTTCGCACATTTAAATCCGAACGCATGGGCTAGTCAGGCAAGGCGCAAACCGCAGGATAGCCCCGCAGCCATCACAAAGCCATGCCCAGGCGCTGGCAATCCCTGCACAAACTGTCCGGGCCCGGCGCAGGCGACGCCGCCCGCGATTTCCGGCCCGACACGGTACAATTGGCGGTTTAATCCACTGCCCCCGGGATATACACCCGTCACGGCTATCTACCATGCAAGAAATCTCGATCAAGCGCGCCTCGGACGCGCCCGCCGGTTCCGGCGCGCCATCCACGTCCATCCCCAGCGTCAAGCCCGCCGGCCCCGCACGCAAACTCTTCATCAAGACCTTCGGCTGCCAGATGAACGAGTACGACTCGGAAAAAATGGCCGACGTCCTGCACGACAACCAGGGCCTGGAGCTTACCCAGAATCCCGAGGAAGCCGACGTCATTCTGTTCAACACCTGTTCGGTGCGCGAGAAGGCGCAGGAGAAAGTGTTTTCCGACCTGGGCCGCGTGCAGCACCTCAAGCAGTCCAACCCCAACCTCGTCATCGGTGTGGGCGGCTGCGTGGCCAGCCAGGAAGGCGAGGCCATCGTCAAGCGCGCGCCCTACGTCGACGTGGTGTTCGGGCCGCAAACCCTGCACCGCCTGCCCGCACTTATCGCGCAGCGCCGGCAAACCGGCCGGCCGCAGGTCGACATCAGCTTTCCCGAAATCGAGAAATTCGACGCCCTGCCCCCCGCCCGCGTCGAAGGCCCCAGCGCCTTCGTCTCGATCATGGAAGGCTGCAGCAAGTATTGCAGCTTCTGCGTGGTGCCCTACACGCGCGGCGAGGAAATCTCCCGCCCCTTCGACGACGTGCTGGTCGAAGTCGCCGACCTGGCCGACCAGGGCGTCAAGGAAGTCACCCTGCTGGGGCAGAACGTCAATGCCTATCGCGGCCCCATGGCCGGCAGCGACGAGATCGCCGACTTCGCCATGCTGCTCGAATACGTGCATGAAATCCCCGGCATCGAACGCATCCGCTACACCACCTCGCACCCCAAGGAAATGACCACGCGGCTCATCGAAGCCCACGGCGCGCTGCCCAAGCTGGTTCCCTTCCTGCACCTGCCGGTGCAGGCCGGCAGCGACCGCGTGCTGGCGGCCATGAAGCGCGGCTACACCTCGCTGGAATACAAATCCATCATTCGGCGCCTGCGCGCCGCGCGGCCCGACATGACCTTGTCGTCGGACTTCATCGTGGGCTTCCCCGGCGAAACCGAAGCCGACTTCGAAAAGACCCTGGATCTCATCCGCAGCGTCGGCTTCGACCAGTCGTTCTCCTTCGTGTATTCGCGCCGGCCCGGCACCCCCGCCGCCGACCTCGCGGACGACGTCGGCAAAGAGCAGAAACTCGACCGCCTGTACCGCTTGCAGGCCCTGATCAACGAAAACGCCACCGCCATCAGCAACGCCATGGTGGGCGGCGTACAGCGCGTGCTGGCTGAAGGCCATTCACGCCGCGACGACAGCGAGCTGATGGGCCGGACAGAAAACAACCGCATCGTCAATTTCGCCGCGCCCGCGCGGCTGATCGGGCAAATGGTCGACGTGCGCATCCTGCAGGCCAACACCAATACGCTGAAAGGCGAAGTCGTCACCAACGCCACGGATCGCGCATGAGCCAGAATCCGCGCCGCAGACTCCCCGTCGTCGTCACGCTGGAAGGCGACAATACCCACCTGGCCAATCTGTGCGGACCGCTGGACGCCAACCTGCGCCAGATTGCCGATGGCTGGAACGTCACGCTGAACCGGCGCGGCAACCGCGTCACCATCGATGGCGAACAGGCGCAGGCCGCCGGCAAGGCGCTTGAGCTGTTCCATCGCCGCGCCGTGCACAAGCCGCTGACCATCGACGACATCCAGCTCGGCCTGGTCG
>NZ_DATMGA010000025.1:0-10714 GCF_035555955.1 Eoetvoesiella sp.
GTTCAGGCATGTACAGCGGGCCTTTCAGGCCGCAGGCGCTCAACAGCGACAACAGCACCAGGCCGGCTGCGAGGCGGCTCGCCCATGGGGCGGACGTTGCGGGTTTGGGCGCTTGCATGGCGGGACTCCACGATCGGGTAAATCGTCATTATGAACGAAATGGGGTGTCCGGCGTGTGGCGCAGGTTTTTGTTTCCGGCCCCGCAGACCCGCACATCCGGGTTCGGATGTGCGGACTCGCTCGCCGGCTTGCTAGAACTGGACGCGCTGGGTTTGCGCCGGCGTGCCGTTGAAGTTGTCGCCCGTCCCGTTGTTGTTGCTGCTGGACAACTGGTTGACCAGGTTGTTGATGGCGTCGGCGGGCGGCGCCGCATTGGCATCGTCGGGAGTGGGCAGGCCCACCCGGGCGACTGCCTGGCCAGGGGGGAACTCCGAAAAATAGTAGTCCCCGTTGATTTTTTCCAACCCGGCGGGCATGGGGCCCGGAGGAGTTTGCGGCTGGTTCTTCAGGGCGTAGCGCATGTAGTCCAGCCAGATGGGCAGGGCGGCGCCGCCGCCGGTTTCCCGCACGCCAAGCGAGCGGGGCTGGTCGTAGCCCATCCAGGCGACTCCCACCAGCTTGGGTGTGAAGCCCGCGAACCAGGCATCGTGCGAATCGTTGGTGGTGCCGGTCTTGCCGCCGATATCGTCGCGTTTCAGCTCGCGGTGCACGCGCGCGCCGGTGCCGTAGGTGGCCACGCCGCGCAGCATGTCGTCCATGACGTATACCGTGCGCGGATCGACGACCCGGGCGGCGGCGTCGCCGGCCACGATGGGCTTGGCCTGCATGATGACTTTGCCGCTGCTGTCGGTGATGTGGTCGATAAGATAAGGCAGGACGCGATAGCCGCCGTTGGCGAATACCGAGTAGCCGTCGGCCAGTTGCAGGGGGGTGACGGCGCCCGCGCCCAGCGCCAGGGGCAGCACGGCGGGGTTGCGCGCGCGGTCGAAGCCGAAGCGCGTGATGTAGTCCTGCACGTATTTGGGGCCCACCGCCTGCATGAGGCGGATGGACACCATGTTCTTGGATTTATACAGGCCCTGGCGCATGGTCAGCATGGGCTCGTAGGCGTTGCCGTAGTTCTTCGGCGACCATGGCTTGGAGCCGGTTTGTTCGGCGGTAAGCATGAACGGTTCGTCGGACACCTGGGTGGCGGGTGTCATGCCGCGTTCCAGCGTCGAGGCGTAGATGAACGGCTTGAACGACGAGCCGGGCTGACGCCAGGCATTGGTAACGCGGTTGAACTGGTCGTCGCCGTAGCTGAAGCCGCCGACCATGGCCTGGATGGCGCCGTCCTCGGGGCGGATCGAGACAAAGGCCGCCTGCACGGTGGGCTTGTTGATGATCTCCCAGTAGTCGCCGTTCTTGCGGACATACACGACCGAGCCGCGCTGGATCCTGACCTTTTCCTTGGCGTTTTTCACCAGGCCGCGGGCAATGACCTTCAGGGCGTTCTTGTTGGTGACGTCGATGATTTCCTGCGACGAGCGGGCCACGACGACCTTGTCGGGGCTGGCCGAAAGCACCAGGCCCACCAGCAAATCGTCGCTGTCTGTGTATTTGTCCTGCAGCGAATCCAGGATGCCGTCGAGTTTGTTGGTGTCGTTTTCCACGCCGGCGGGCAGGTCGATGGTTTCTTCAGGACCGGGATAGGGCGCGCGGCGCGTGTAGTCCAGCACGCCATCGCGCACGGCCTTGTAGGCGGCTTCCTGGTCGCCCGACTTGATGGTGGTGTAGATGTTGAAGCCGCGCGAATAGACGTTGTCCTGGTAGACACCGTACAGCAGTTGGCGAGCCAGGTCGGCGACGTAGTCGCCATGGATGGCGTAGCCGCCTGTAGGCGTGCCTGGCGCGGATTTCAGCACGATGGGTTGCGCCATGGCCTGCTTGTATTCGTCTTCAGTGAGGTAGCCCAGGTCTTTCATGCGCCCAAGCACATAACCCTGGCGGGCCTTGGCGCGCGAGAAGTTGGCAATGGGGTTGAAGCGCGACGGCGCCTTGGGGATGCCGGCCAGCATGGCGGCTTCGGCGGGTGTGATTTCCGACAGCGGCTTGCCGAAATAGGTGCGCGACGCCGCGGCAAAGCCGTATGCCCTGTGGCCCAGATAGATCTGGTTCATGTACAGGTCCAGGATCTGGTCCTTGGACAAGGTGGATTCGATCTTGAACGTCAGCAGCAGTTCGTAGAACTTGCGGGTATAGGTTTTTTCGGAACTCAGATAGAAGTTGCGGGCGACCTGCATGGTGATGGTGCTGGCGCCCTGCGCCTTGGACATGTTCACCACGTTGGCGACCATGGCGCGCACCACGCCCAGCCAGTCGATGCCGCCGTGCTGGTAAAAGCGGTCGTCCTCGGCTGATAAAATGGCCGACTTCATGACATCCGGAATTTCGTTGAAGCTCAGGACGTTGCGGCGCTCTTCGCCGTATTCGCCGATAAGCACTTTGTCGGCGGTGTAAATGCGCAAGGGAACCCGCGGCCGGTAGTCGGTCAGGGCGCTGAGGTCGGGCAGGTTGGGCCAGGCCAACGCAAGCGCCAATGCGCCCAGCAGCGCGCCGCACAACCCCAGGCCGGCTGCGAAGACGACTATCTTGAGGATAAAGCGCCCGAGCCACGAACGGGATTGCGGGGAGGAATTTTGCGAGGATTTGGTAGAGGAACTCATTGAGGGCGATTTTAAGTCCAACTCGCGCCAGACTACGGTTTGCACAACGGGTTTGTGTAACAAATTAATGCAGTGCAGCAGTCTATGGTGGGATTGCAAGTGGGATAATACACAAATGAATGACTCTTTACGTTTGGACGCCGCGTCGGCGTCACCCGCCGGCAGCGCCGAGGCGGCCGAAACCGTGTTGCTGCCTTACGACAAGCCTATCTTCCTGGTCGGAATGATGGGGGCGGGCAAGACCACGATAGGCCGCCACCTGGCGCGGTCGCTGGGCCGCAAGTTCGTCGACCTCGACCTGGCGCTGCAGGATCGTTGCGGGGTACGGGTTGCCACCATCTTCGAGATCGAGGGCGAAGAAGGTTTCCGGCGCCGTGAAACCGCGCTGCTGGACGAATACTCCCGCACGCCCGGCATCGTCCTGGCGACGGGCGGCGGCGCCGTATTGGCCGCCGAAAACCGCGGCTACCTCAAGGATCGCGGTGTGGTCGTGTACCTGCGGGCCAGCGGCGACGAGCTCTACAAACGCGTGGCGCGCGATCGTCATCGCCCTTTGCTGCAAACCGATAATCCGCGCGAGCGGCTGCTCGACCTGCTGCGCCAGCGCGAGCCGTTGTACGATGAGGTTGCCGCGCTGACTTTCGACACGGGCAGCATGCCGGTGCCGCATGTGGTGCGCGCCCTGATTCCGCTATTGCAAAACTACGAGAAGCATTCATGACCACGGTACACGTCGATACGCCGGGAGGGCGCTACCCCATTAATATCGAAGCCGGCCGCCTGGATCGCCTGGCCGAGGCCATCCCCCACGACGCCACGTCCATCGCCCTGGTCAGCAACCCGACGGTGGCGGCGCACTACAAAGCCCGCGCACAAGACGCGCTGGGCAGGTCCGGCAAGCGTGTCATCTACATCGAGCTGCCCGACGGCGAGTCCTACAAAGACTGGCAGACCCTGAACCTGATTTTCGACGGCCTGCTGCAAAACCGCTGCGACCGCAAGGCGGTGCTGGTGGCGCTTGGCGGCGGCGTGATCGGCGACATGGTCGGGTTTGCCGCGGCCAGCTATATGCGCGGCATCCGGTTCGTGCAGGTTCCCACTACCCTGCTTGCGCAGGTGGATTCTTCGGTGGGCGGCAAAACGGCCATCAACCATCCCTTGGGCAAGAACATGATCGGCGCGTTCTACCAGCCCATTGCCGTCGAAATCGATACCGATGTCCTTAAAACCCTGCCGGCCCGGGAAATCAGCGCCGGCCTGGCCGAGGTCATCAAGTACGGCTGCATCATCGACGCGCAATTCTTCGACTGGTGCGAGCAGAACGTCGCGGCGCTGCGCGCCCTGGACCGCGATGCCGTCACGTACGCCATTCAACGCTCGTGCGAGCTCAAGGCCCATGTGGTGTCGCAGGACGAACGCGAATCGGGCCTGCGGGCCATCCTGAATTTCGGCCATACCTTCGGCCATGCGATCGAAGCGGGCCTGGGCTTTGGCGAGTGGCTGCACGGCGAAGCGGTGGGCTGCGGCATGGCCCAGGCCGCCGAGCTGTCCGTGCTGGTTGCGGGCCTGGACGAAGCCAGCGCCAGGCGCGTGCACAGCCTGGTGCATGCCATTGGCTGTCCGGTCACGCCGCCCAATCTGGGCACCGAGCACTGGATAGAACTCATGCAGGTCGACAAAAAAACCGAAGGCGGCACATTGCGTTTCATCATGCTGCCCGAGATCGGCAAGGCAGTGTTCCAGTCCGCCCCGATGGACGAATTGCGGCAGGTATTGCACAAGACCGCCGTGCCGGTGCTGTAAGGCGTGCCGATGACGCAACTGGCGCCTTACGCCTGCGATCCAGAGCAGACCCGCGGCCGCGTGCATGCCGAAGCGCCGCCGGTTGGCCGCAGCCAGTTCCAGCGCGACCGCGACCGCATCATCCACTGCAATGCATTCCGCTTGCTGGAATACAAGACCCAGGTGTTCATCAACCACGAAGGCGACCTGTTCCGCACGCGGCTTACGCACAGTATCGAGGTGGCCCAGATCGGCCGGACCCTGGCGCGCAACCTGGGCCTGCATGAAGACCTGACCGAAGCCATTTCACTGGCCCACGACCTGGGCCATACGCCTTTCGGCCACGCGGGCCAGGACGAGCTCAATGCCTGCATGCACGAGCTTGCGCCCGCCGCCGGCGGCTTCGAGCACAATCTGCAGAGCCTGCGCGTGGTGGACGAGCTGGAAGAGCGCTATGCGGCGTTCAACGGCCTGAACCTGTGCTTCGAAACCCGCGAAGGCATACTCAAGCATTGTTCGGTGTCGCATGCGCGCACGCTTGGCGCGGTGGGCGCGCGGTTTCTCGAGCGCACCCAGCCTTCCCTGGAAGCGCAGATCGCCAATCTTGCCGACGAAATCGCCTATAACAATCACGATATCGACGACGGCCTGCGCTCGGGACTGATCACGATCGAGCAGTTGCAGATGCTCGAGATCTTTTCGACCCATTATTCCCAGGTCATGCGCCGTTATCCCAATATAGACCGGCGCCGCGCCGTTTCCGAAACCATACGCGCCATGATCAATACATTGGTGCTGGACCTTACGGAAACCACGCGGGCCAATATTCTTCGGCAGCAGCCGGACAGCGCCGACGCGGTGCGCGCCGCGCCGCCCCTGGCGTCATTCTCGTCCTCCATGCGCGCGCAGGCCGACGCCTTGAAGCACTTCCTGCTGACCAATCTGTACCGGCATTACCGGGTCATGCGCATGACGACCAAGGCTCGCCGCATTGTGCGGGAGCTGTTCGTGGCCTTCCTGAACGAGCCCAGGCTGCTGCAGGCCGAGTACCGGCGGGACGACGACGTGGCGCAGGCGCGGGCCATTGCCGACTACATTGCGGGCATGACGGACCGCTACGCGATCCGCGAGCACAGGGCGCTGTTCAGCATGGATTGATGGGCATATGGCCCATCGAGCGGATTTCTTCGATCAGCAGTTGCGCGCCCGGCGACGAGTGGTCTTGCGTGCGCCGCAGTATGCCGATGGGCCGGCTGGTTTCGGGCAGATCGATGGGCAGGACGACCAGCGAGCCCGCGTCGATCTCGGGCTGGAACAAGTGGCGGGAGGCGGCGGTAACCATGTCGCTGTTGAGCAGCAGCCCGCGAATCATGGATAGATCCGAGGATTCGACGGCGACGCCGGGTTGCGGCATGCCCAGTGTTGCGAAGGCCACGCGCAGGACTTCGCGCGTGGGTGTGCGCCGCCTGGGCAGTATCCAGTCGGCGTCCAGGACTTCGCGCACATTGCAGGCCTGATCCGCCGCCAGGGGATGGCCGGCTCTGGCGATGACGACCATGCGGTCGCTGAAGAGGTCTTCGCGGATCAGGTCGGCGTATTGCTCGACGGGCCGCAACGCGCCGAGCACCAGGTCGATGTCGCCGCACCACAGGCCGTGGGTCAGGGTTTCGAATGGGCCTTCCACCGTGGTGAAGTGCAATTGCGGGTAGCGTTTGTGCAGGCTGGCGATGGCCGAGGGCAGGATGTAGGCGCGCCCGAAGGGCAAGGCGCCGATGGTGACACGGCCTTCCATGACGCCGTGCATGGCGGCGATTTCCTCCGCCGCCAGGCGCAATTGGGTAAGCGCCCTTTTTATGTGCACCAGCAGCAGCTCGCCGACGGACGTCAGCCGGATGGTGGACGTGGAGCGGTCGAACAAAGCCAGCCCCGTGCTGACTTCCATGTCGCGCAGGGCGATGCTGACCGCCGGCTGCGAAATATTCATTTGCTGCGCCACCGCGCCCATATGCCTGTGCTCCGAGAACGCGACGAGCACGGCCAGCCGGCGCTCGTTGACGGCCAGCGAGAAGATGGGGGCGTTGCGCGGCTGCAGACCGCTTTCTTCGTAGATTTCCTTCAGGGCGTCGCGCACCGCCTGCATTTCTTCGAACGCGAACTCCACCCGCCGCTCCAGTACCTTGCCGGCGTCGGTGGGCAGCATGCCGCGGGTCGTGCGTTCGAACAGCTTTACACCCAGCGCCTCTTCGAGTTGCTGGATCGAGTTTTGCACCGCGGATGGCGCGCGCCTGAGTTCGTCGGCGGCTTTCGTCATGCTGCCAAGGCGGCAGACGGCGTGGAAGACCCGGAGGTGTTTGGTGTGCGGGATGGCGGGTTCCGGGGAGTTGGATTTCACAGCGGGCTCATAAGGCGTTTCGGTGTCGTTAGAAGCGTTTTAGATGACGAAAGAATGAGGACACATGCCAGAATGTAATCATTGTAGCGGGCCCGCTTGCGGGCCGAACTCAGGAGAAACACCATGCTGGTTGCGCCAAACTTCGTCATGCCCAATCTCGATCTCGAGGCCATCATGCGTTCTTTGCTGGAAACAGGCAAGAGAACGCATCAATTGTGGTTGACGCCGGATTCACTGGCTTTTGTGGCGCGCGGCCGCGAGTACCGCAGCGAATTCCATATCAACCCCAGCTATGAAGTTCAGTATTCGATCAAGGGCGACCTGAACCTGCATTACCGCACTCCGGGGGGCGAAGAAAAAGTCGCCTTCGTGCCCCAGGGTTCGTGCTTGTTCCAGCCGCCCTTCGTGCCGCATTCGCCGCGCTTTGCGCCCGACTCGTTCCAATTGGTCATCGAGCGCGCGCGCCTTCCGGGCGAGATCGACCGTTTCCATTGGTTCTGCCCCAATTGCGATCACTTTCTTCACGAAGAGTTCTACACCGTCGACGACTACAAAGCCGATCCGGTTTCGCGCGCCTACGATAATTTCTACGGATCGGAAGAGTTCCGCACCTGCAAGAAGTGCGGCACGGTCATGCCGGTTCCCGAGCAGTGGGCGGCCAAGGCATGAGCAGCATGCCCAGCACGCTTGAAGAGCAGTTGCGGCCCGAGCACAGCGCGTTGCTCGTCATCGACATGCAAAACGATTTTTGCGCCGAAGGCGGCTATTTGCATACGCGGCGCAACTACGACGTCAGCTTTGCCCCGACCGTGGCGGCCAATATCCGGGTTCTGATAGATGGCGCGCGCCAGGCCGGCGTGCCGGTGGTGTGGATCCATTCCATCTACGACTTCAAATACCTGACCGAGTCCTACAGGGTCAAGCGCGGCGAAGAAGGCTGCTGCCTGGAAGGCAGCTGGGGGGCGGCCCCTTTCGGGGTCGAGCCGGCCCAGGGCGATATCGTCGTGCAAAAGCACAGCTTCAGCGGCTTCTACGGTACGGGCCTCAATGAGGCCCTGCGCGCGCAAGGCATCAAGACCCTGATCATCACCGGGGTCGCCACCAACGTGTGCGTCGACTCCACGCTGCGCGAGGGGTTCTTCCACGGCTACTACATCGTGCTTGCCGAAGACTGTGTCGGCAGCAACAGCCGCATCGGCCACGAAGGAACCCTGGCCACCGTGCGCAACAACATCGGCGCCGTCGTGCCGTCGCAGAAGGTGGCGGCATTGCTGTCCCGCAGGGTGGCGGCGTGATGGCATCAGTGTGCCCAGCAGTTTATTGCGTTGAAGCCTGTTCGGCTGCCGCCATGTCCTCCAGCATTTTCCTGACACGGGATGGTCCTGCATCAATGGACAGCCATGTCTGCTGACGTATGCCTGTTGCCGCCTGCTCGCGTTGCACGGCGGTGACGATCACATTGTCTTCAGCGAAAGTTTGATCGAGGCCGGCAAACTGATCGGCTTGCAGCTTTTCGTCGTCAATGCCGAAGTTGCGCAACTGCATCCAAAAGAAATGTGTCGTGGTTTCGCTCTCGGGGGTCAAGAACTTGTAGCCGTGCAGGCGCAGG
The DNA here is from genome assembly GCF_035555955.1 of Eoetvoesiella sp. Classification (NCBI taxonomy): domain Bacteria; kingdom Pseudomonadati; phylum Pseudomonadota; class Betaproteobacteria; order Burkholderiales; family Alcaligenaceae; genus Eoetvoesiella; species Eoetvoesiella sp. The sequence goes on from NZ_DATMGA010000025.1 coordinate 8,489, forward strand.
CCTTTGTCCATGTTTTCTTCAGTATGCTCTTGCCCGGCTTCCATCGTGACGACATCCACCCGCGAGACACAGGGCGCGAAATAGTAGTAATACTGGCAACGGTCGACAAGCCCTTGGAAATTGCCATTCCGTTTATCAATGGGTGGCGGCGGGACGTCGTTGGACCACCGGTAGGTAACTAGATAATCGGCCCCTTGCTCTACTTTGACAGGAACTTCGCTGGTGGCAGGATTGCCAATGGTGCGTAGGTGTACGTAGGTGGTGTGTGCAGGATCCTGAAGATTCTCGGCGATATTCAAGTAATCGCCGCCATGAAGCTGGTAGCCACCGTCGATGATCGTCCAGCCCGGCTCGTTGATCCTGCGGATTTCGTGAATTTTAGCTGGATCGGCCATGGCCGGATCGCCCATCCAGATCCAGATGGCGTTATAGCGTTCTACCAGCGGAAAACTGCGCACCTTGGCGGTAGCCGGTATCCGGTCCTGCCCCGGGATGCGAACGCATGCGCCACTGCAGTCGTACTCCATGCCATGATAGCCGCATTGAAGATTGTCGTTTACCAGCTTTCCCATGGAAAGAGGCAGCAGTTTGTGTGCGCAGCGATCGGTCAGCGCTACGGGGGTGCCATCGTTCTTGCGATAAAAGACGATAGGCTCACCCATGATATTGCGCTTTAGCAGTTCCCGGCCGACCTCTTTGGCCCATGCGGCAACGTACCACGCATTCTTGATGTAGATCGACATTCGTTGTCTCCTTTTTTCAGGCCGAAGTATTGCCTGCCCGGCCTTGCCGGCAAATGCGGTGAATCCGTATGTCCGCCATGGGGCCGTAGTGATTACGATCGATTCGGGACGGCTTTGCAGGTGCGTGCGTGCAACAAAGCCGGGCAAAGCTGGTCATAGGCGCCAAGAGGGCAGGAAAGACGGCTGCGGCCGGGTGAGGTTGGCCTCGACTCGGCAAGCGAAGGGATCCGCGAAATGCGTTGGCAACAACACGATGCCGTTGTTCATGCAGTCGTTCAGGACGCTCAGGCGGGTTTGAAGAGCCTGCTTGGGGTCGTCGTCGAACACCGACCAGACCTCGGGGTAGGGCAGTTGTATGGGATGGTGGATCACATCGCCGCAGAACATCGCTTGCTGCCCGGCGGTTTTCAGGCGGATCTTGACATGTCCGGGGGTATGTCCCGGAGCGGGCTCAACCGTCAGCAAATCGTCGACGGTATAGCCGTCGTCCACAAGCACCATTTGTCCCGCTTCTTCGACCGGCAGCACGCTGTCGGCAAACACGAATTCTTCGGACTCGCGAGGCACGTGATCCGGCCGGCGCTCGTCCCATCGTTCGAACTCGTCGCGGGTGAAGATGTACTTTGCGTTGGGAAACGTTGGCACCCACTTGCCGTTTTCCAGCCGTGTGTTCCAGCCGACATGGTCGGAATGCAGGTGTGTGCACATGACGAAATCAATGTCTTCGGGATTCGCGCCGGCGGCGGCCAGGCGTTCGATCCATGGCTCATTGCGCATATGGAAGCGGGGGTTGATTGGCCGGTGCTTGTGATTGCCGATGCAACTGTCGATAAGTATTGTGTGGTGGGCGGTGCGAACCAACCAGCTGTGGATGCTGGTCTGGATGCGATCTTCGTCCGGATCGTAGAAGCGTGGAACGAGCCAATCCTTTTGTGCCTGCCACATTTCCGGGATGAAGTCCGGGAACATGAATGTGCTCTTGAAGCCTGGGCCGTGGTAGTCCTGCACGCGGGTTATTTCGGCATTGCCGAAATGAAGCCCATGTCCGCATAGGTTTATATCAAGCCTGCTTTTAGCCATCTGATCCGCCCTTTTTCCTGGATGCACAGAACAACTTTTGGCTGATTGTGCCACCGTTTGTTGTACTGTCGCATGCGGTTATAAGCTTTTTAGATACCCTTAAAAGCATTTTGGTGTCGACGCGTTGATGGTTCGAGGCAAGAATGGTAAGCCTCGATACCCCATAACAATGATTACAGCGTTTCCTAAGGGCATTCACTTTGCATGTCCGTAGGGAAATAACCATCGGCCCAAGTCGTCAATGTGCCGATTCCTAGGAGAGACAATGAAACGCATCATCAAGACGGCCCTTGCGGCAGCATGCCTGGCAACCGCCGCGACCAGCCTGGTTGCCGCGCCCGCCTCGGCGGCCGAGCCCTTCAAGATCGGGCTCATCGTTCCCATGACCGGCCCCTTCGCCTCC
>NZ_DATMGA010000026.1:0-4622 GCF_035555955.1 Eoetvoesiella sp.
GATGGAAATGCTCTCGCGCCGAGCGTATGGATTCAGGAATTTTGAGAATTACCGCCTGCGAGTCTTGGCTCAATGCGGGTGGAATGGTGTGATTAACCGAGTGTGATGAATGCCCTGATCCCCCGATAATGGGGTAGAGCCTGAATTCTTTGGCGGAGCGGACGGGACTCGAACCCGCGACCCCCGGCGTGACAGGCCGGTATTCTAACCAACTGAACTACCGCTCCGCAGCGGTGTAACTATAAGCAGGCGGCAAAGCGGCCTGGCGTCCCCTAGGGGATTCGAACCCCTGTACCCACCGTGAAAGGGTGGTGTCCTAGGCCTCTAGACGAAGGGGACAGGACAAAAAACAAGCTGCGCAGTATAGCATGAAACCATGCGCCTTCTTGCTTCTTCGCCAGTGTAATGGTGGTGGAGATAAGCGGGATCGAACCGCTGACCTCTTGCATGCCATGCAAGCGCTCTCCCAGCTGAGCTATACCCCCACATGTACACAACATTGTATTGCTTTTAAAGCTTGTTGTTTACGCAGCCGACCGTTTGGTTTGCTGCCTGAACGCTAGGTCTTAAAAACAATGCATGTCTAGCAAAGAAGCGAAATTATGCACCAAATTTTAATCGTGTGCAAGTCGAGGCGAAAAATTTGTACCGGTGCGACGTAAGAATGTCCGGTCTATAAAAAAAATATGGTGAGACGGGGCTGGTGCATGGTCAATGATTGCCCGCAACCCGCAACCCGCAACCCGCAACCCGCAACCTGGCGCCGGCCATCAACTGTCACCGTGCGAGCCGATCTACGAACTGCGCCGTGACGTACGGCGGCACACGGCCGCGCCCAGGAGCAGGACAAGCACTATCCAGGCCAGCACGGGGGTGTCGCCCCAGCGGACGTAGGGCGTGAGTCCGCGGGCGCCCTGGACTTCCACGTCGAGCACGCCGACGATGTTGGCGGGCAGTTCGGCGCGCACGGCGCCGTCGGGGTCGATGGCGGCCGTCATTCCGGTGTTGGTGGCGCGAATGACGGGGCGCGCCGTTTCCATGGCGCGCAGGCGCGACATGCGCAGGTGCTGGCGCAGCGCCCATGAGTCGCCGAACCAGGCCAGGTTGCTCAGGTTCATTAGTATGGTGGCGCCGGGCCCTTGGGTGGGGCTGTCGGCGACGGACTGGATGATTTCTTCGCCGAATACGTCTTCGTAGCAGATGTTGGGGGCGATGGTCTGGCCGGCCAGGTTGAATAGATGCTGGCGTGCCGCGCCCCGGTTGAAGTCGCCCAGGGGGATCTGCAGGGCGTCGACGAACCAGCGGAACCCGGGAGGGATGAATTCGCCGAACGGTACGAGGTGGTGCTTGTCGTAGCGCAGGGGCAGTGCGCCGGACAGCAGCTCCGGCAGCGGCGTATTGGCGTCGAAGGCGATGGCGCTGTTGGTGTAGCGGGGAACGCCGTTGTCTTCCTCATGCAGGGGAATGCCCATGATGATGGTGGCGTTGCGTTCCCGCGCGATGGCTTGCCAGTCCTGCCAGAGTTCTTCGGGGTAGCTGTCCTGGAACAGGGGCATGACGGTTTCGGGCAGGATGATGAGCTTGGGCTCGTCGCCGGCCACCTTGGGCGGCAGGGCGGCCAGGCGCATATAGCTGTCGATGCCCTGCTGCATGAACTGGGGGTCGAACTTTTCCGACTGGGGCACATTGCCCTGCACCAGGCGTACCAATATGGGCGCGCCGGAGGGGCTGGACCAGCGTAGCTGCCCCAGGGCCAGGCCGGCCAGCGCCACGGCGATGCCGGCAGCCACGGCGGTGGCTGCCGCGGCTTCACGCGGCGTGCCGCGCGTCTGCTTCAGTTGGGCGATGGCCGCGGCGATGAAGGCGGCGAACCAGGCCAGGCCGTAGACGCCGAACAGCGGCGCCCAGCCGGCAAGCGGTCCGTCGGCGTGGGCATACCCGGTGTTCAGCCATGGAAATCCGGTAAGCAATGTGCCGCGCAGCCATTCGGCGCCGGCCCAGCACGAGGCCCACAGGGCGGGCGCCAGCAATTGCCGGCCATACGAAGCGCCGGCGTGGCGCCATGAAGCGGTCAGCCATTGAGTGGCGGCAGCGGCCAGGGCGAAGAACAGCGCTTCGCCGGCGGCCAGCACCAGCACAGCGCCGGCGGCCAGCGGAGCGGCGAGCCCGCCGAACCGGTGCAGGCTGATGAAAATCCAGTAGAGCCCCACGCAGAACTGGCCAAGCCCGAACAGGAAGCCTGTCCACGCGGCGGCGCCGGGAGAGCGCGCGGTGAACACGTAGGCGGCCAGGCAGGCCAGCGCGACGATTTGCACATAGGGCAGCACCAGGGCCGGCAGGGGGTTGGGCGCGAACGACAGCGCCTGCACGGCGCCCAGCAGTATCAGCTGCAGGCCGTAGCGCAAGGAGGAAGCGGTGGGTTTCAAGGTCTAGGAGGTTTGTTCGGTCTGGGCGGTGGCGGCCTGGTCGCCGTGCTGGATATGCAGCCACAGCACGCGCTTGGCGTCGGCGCCCACCACGGTCAGGCTCAGGCCCCCGTGGTCGAGGGTGTCGCCGCGGCGCGGGATATGGTCGAACTGGGCGGTGAACCAGCCTCCCAGGGTGTCGTAGTCGTCGTGCGGCAGATCGGTGCCGAAGGCCTCGTTGAAGGTTTCGATTTCGGTGATGCCCATGGCGCGCCAGCTGTTGGAGCCGGTCTTGAAGATGGTTTTCGCCGCGTCTTCATCGAATTCGTCTTCGATGTCGCCGACGATCTGTTCCAGCACGTCTTCCATGGTGACCAGGCCCGACGTGCCGCCATGCTCGTTGATGACGATGGCCAGGTGGTTGCGGCTGCTGCGGAATTCGTGCAGCAGCACGTTGAGGCGCTTGGTTTCGGGAATGAAGACGGCGGGGCGTACCAGCGGGCGCAGGTCGATGGCCGGATTGGTGATGGTGAGCAGCAAATCCTTGGAAAGCAGGATGCCGACGATGTTGTCGCGGTCGTTTTCGTAGACGGGGAAGCGTGAGTGTCCGGTATCGATGATTTCCGGCAGCAGTTCTTTGAGAGGCTTGCTGATGTCCAGCATGTCCATGCGCGAGCGCGGAACCATGATGTCGCCCGCAGTCTGGTTGGCGACGTCGAGCGCGCCGGAGATCATGGCGAAGGCATCGCCGTCCAGGACTTGCCTGTCGTGCGCCGCTTCGAGTACGGCCTTGATGTCCTCGCGGTCTTCCGGCTCGGGGCGGATCAGCGAGACAATTCTGGCAAAAATGGATTTATTGGTGGCTTTCGACGGTCGGGGTTCAGAGTCGGGAGAAGAGTTAGGTTCTGACATTGTCCACAGGACGAGTTGCTGGAAGGTTTAGCATAACCCAAATCAGGGCCGGGTTTCATGACAGAACCGTCAGGGAGCAAGGCTGATTTGGCCGTGATGTGGTCGGCCTTCGGCGTGTTCAGTGTTCCTGATAGGGGTCGGCAATGCCCATTTGCGCCAGAATGTTCGTTTCCAGGGCCTCCATGGCGGCGGCTTCGCCAGGGTCGATATGGTCGTGCCCCAGCGAGTGCAGCACGCCGTGCACGGTCAGGTGGGCGGCGTGGTCCTCGAGGCTTTTGCGCTGTTCGCGGGCTTCGCGCTCCAGCACGGGCAGGCATAGGACGATGTCGCCGCGCAGCGTGCCTTCCGGATCGACTCCGTATTCGAAGGTGAGCACATTGGTGGCATAGTCGCGCGCCCTGAACTGGCTGTTCAGCTCCCGGCCTTCTTCGGCGTCCACGAAGCGCAGGGTCAGCGCCGCGGCGGCGATGCCGGAAGGGTTTGCGCCGTTCGCGGCCGGGGCGGCGTTCAGCGCGGCATCCAGGGCGCGCTGCACCCAGCGGCGCAGGCGCCAGCGGGGCAGTTGCGGCGCCGGCACGCCGTACTGGACGGACAGCGACAGCTCAGTCATGGTCGCCCGCTTTTTCGTAGGCTTCGACGATGCGGGCCACCAGCGGGTGGCGCACGACGTCGCGGCTGGTGAAGCGTGTGGTGGCGATGCCCTGCACCGAGTCCAGCACCTCCAGGGCATGCGTCAGCCCGCTGGGCTGGCCGCGCGGCAGGTCGACTTGCGATGGGTCGCCGTTGATGACCGCCTTGCTGCCGAACCCGATGCGGGTCAGGAACATTTTCATTTGCTCGGGCGTGGTGTTCTGGGCTTCGTCGAGAATGACGAAGGCGTGGTTCAGCGTGCGCCCGCGCATATAGGCCAGCGGGGCGATTTCGATGGCCTGCTTGTCGAACAGGCGCTGCACGCGGTCGAAGCCCATCAGGTCGTACAGGGCGTCGTACAAGGGGCGAAGGTAGGGGTCGACCTTTTGCGTCAGGTCGCCGGGCAGGAAGCCCAGGCGCTCGCCCGCTTCGACGGCCGGGCGGGTCAGCACCAAGCGCTGCACGGTTTCGCGCTCCAGGGCGTCGATGGCGCAGGCCACGGCCAGCCAGGTCTTGCCGGTGCCGGCTGGGCCCACGCCGAAGGTGATGTCGTGCTTCAGTATTTGGTTGAGGTAGTCGCGCTGGCGCGGCGTGCGGGGGCGCAGGTCGGTGCGCCGGGTGCGCAGCACCAGGCCGGCGCTCAGGTCGTCCACGGGCGGCAGTTCGGGCAGCTCG